>CBFCWR010000372.1:0-3092 GCA_965601575.1 uncultured Desulfofustis sp.
TTCGAATCGCGAGATCCAAGTCCTCAAAGCACTGCAGTACGGCGGCAAAAACAAGGACATTGCAGAGAGCCTCTACATCTCCGTGGAAACGGTCAAACGGAACCTGTCGACAATTTACCGGAAACTGAATGTGGAAAACAGGCAACAGGCAGTCCACCAGGCCAGGAAATACGGCATACTCTGAAGCCCCGACTAACTGCCGGCGCCACGCAGCCCTTTCATAAGAACCAGCTCCATCTGCTTTCTTCCCCCCTCTTTACAACTTTTTTTACAACTTTCGGGTGATCAATCCTCTGCTGGTCTGAGATACAATGGTCACGACCACTATTTCATTCCGTGTGATTAACCAGCCTTGACAACACAAGTGTCAAGGGCATGTACCGAAAAAAGGAGGTTGAGAAGATGATCAGGTTCCTTGGCGTGTTTCTGGCGGCTCTGCTCGCCCTGGGAGGATGTGCAGTGCCACAAAGAGATGCGGCCCGCTCGCGTGATAGCAGTCATGGCAGCCCGCCTGCTGAACTGTCGCAGAATCACCTGGAGGCTGAAAGCAAAGAGCTAAAACTGGCCATTCAGGAAGAATCTTGCCTTCTTTGTGAAGAAGAGACGGCAGTTCGTAAAGGCAAAACAGGGGACCAAAGAGGATATGAAAAAATTTAAGCAGAAGTTCCCCAACTGGCAGCAACTGGCGCCAAACCGATTTGCCTCGCATTTCTTCCTGCTCGAGAAGAGCGATCTCTACCGCCGGGTGAGCGGCGACGATCTCGTCGAGGAGGATCTCGACCTGCATCTTCTGGAGGACTACGATTACAAGAAGAACGGAGAGGGAGTATGAACACACAACAATTGTTTGAATCACCGGGAACCTATCGAATCAGGGTGCAGGGGCACCTCGACGACTGTCTTTCGGACTGTCTCGGCGGTATGATCATCACCCGGGCCTTCTCGGAAGATAATGAACCGCTGTCCATCCTGGTGGGACGGCTCCAGGATCAAGCGGCCTTGTCCGGCGTACTCAATGAACTCTACGATAGACGTACCCCCCTGTTAACGGTAGAATGGGTCGATTCATAAAATCTGAGAACGACAACTCACTGAGTATGTAATGAAAAAGATGGGTCGACTCATAGAATCAGCGAACGACAACTCGACTGGAGGATGCCATGAAAACAAACAGGAAATTATTGTTCACTGGTCTTACGCTCCTGCTGGGCTTTTGGGTGAGCTCATCATCGGCTGCCGAACAGAATCTGGTGGAATCGGTGATGACCGGCTGCAAAACCGAACTCAACACCTATTGCGAAGACGTCACGCCCGGGCAGAAACGTCTGCTGGCCTGTCTCTATGCGCATAACGATAAGCTCTCGGCCCAGTGCGACTTCGCCCTCTTCGATGCCGCCATTCAACTCGAACGTGCGGTTGCCGCCCTCTCATACGTGGTCAATGAGTGTGACGATGACCTGATGCAGTTCTGCAGCGAAGAGCAGGTCGGTGAAGGAAGGCTTCTCGCCTGCCTGGATAAAAACCAAGCGGATGTTTCAACCCGATGTAAAGAGGCTTTGAGCGAGGTTGGGCTGAAATGACCGAAGGCATCCATCCCGCCGCACCCCACCACCTGCCGGTCTATATTCCCAGACCGGACGGCAGCGATCCCCTTTTCACCGTGGTAGTGGTTTCCATAGTGATTTTGTGTCTGTTGGCCGGTGTTATCTATTTTAAACTGCACTCGCTGCCCGAGCAAATGGGGGAAAGGGCCAACAGCACGCAACTGCAGCTCATTTCCGTATTGGCGATCTTAGCCCTGTTCACCCACAACAATGCATTCTGGGTGCTGGCTCTGCTCATCGCTGCGATTCGTCTGCCCGATTACTTGACCCCACTGCAAGGCATTGCCAAATCACTGGGAAAGATCGCTGCCAATCAACCTGAAGCTGCTGCCGTCGAGTCAACTTCTGCAGGACCCGCCGAGACTGCTGCGATTGCTCCAGCCGCCGCACAGAAAACCGAGGGAACGATCGAGCCTGTCAAAACAGAAAAGGAGGCGACATAAGTCATGTTTGAACTCATGTTTTGTGCCTTCTTCACTGTTCTGCCCGATTTTCTCATCAGGCGATTTATCCAGAAGAAAAAATGGGGTAAAGAACTCACATTTTTCAATATCTGGTATGAATTGCGGTGGGGCATTACCGCCTGCATGATATTGACTGTCTCCCTGATCACGGTGGTTTTCTATTTTCATCCCTCGACCACGAATGTCATTTCGATATTTCGCACCGTAACAATACTGCCGGAGAATCCTGGTCGGGTCGAACAAATCTTTATCGAGAATTTCCAATTGGTCAGTAGGGGGGACCCGCTTTTCAGTTTAGACAATTCTACTCAAAAATCAGCGGTCGATACTGCCCGCAGCGCTTTGAAAGAGATCGAAGCGGAATTTGCCCTGGCGGAAACCGACCTCGAAGAAGCTGAAGGCAATATTGCCGCAGTTGAGTCAAAACTTACCCAGGCAACGAGTGATCTGAAAAGGGTGCGCCAGCTTTCAAGACCAGGCGACGACCTCATCAGCGAGCGTGATGTCGAGTTGTACGAAAACAGGGTCAACGAGATAGAAGGAGAACTCGACGCGGCAATCGCCCGTCGTGACGAAGTCCAGGAAAATATCGACGCGTTGCTGCCCGCCCGCCAGGAAACAGCCCAAGATAGTCTGGATCAGGCCCAGGTCGAATTGGATAAAACGGTGATTTATGCAGCAATCTCCGGCCGCATATCCCAGTTTGTGCTGCAGCCCGGCGACATTGTGAACCCATTGCTGCGCCCTGCAGGCCTCATCATACCAACAGGTGAAGATTCCGGTACAGCAGCGGTGCAGGCCGGTTTCAACCAGTTCGCGGCCCAGGTGGTCAAACCGGGCACCATCGCGGAGGTCACCTGCATGACCAAAGCATTCACGGTCATACCCATGGTGGTTACCGACATTCAGTCACCAATCGCCACCGGTCAGATTCGTCCAACCGACCAGATGCTCGATCTCCAGGATCTGTCAAGGCCGGGCACCTTGACAGCACGGCTGGAGCCCCTTTATGAAGGGGGCCTCG
>CBFCWR010000373.1:0-3090 GCA_965601575.1 uncultured Desulfofustis sp.
TCAGTCGAGCTGCAATTATTTGTCGGGCTCTATTGCCTATCTGTTCACACGCCCTGTTCTGGTTTCTTTGTCCTCCAGAGGAGCAATATAGATTATATCCTTGTCCAGGGAGTCACTCTCAGTCATAACAGATGCGTCCGGCAGCGGCAGGTACAGCATGTTGTTATCATAAGGCAACAGGCTCGTCACTCTCGTTCCCTTGTAATCCGTGGTAATCAGTAAGGTGCTGGTAAGTCTTATTTCTTTACCCATGGATGTCCCTCCCCCTCTAATCGGCCAAAAAACAGCCGGGTGCCTGCTACTCAGGCAACCCGGCTATCTATAAAGGCCCGTGGCTTTCCGTCCCAGCCTTGCGGCTGGTTTGGCTTTATCTTTTGAGAGACTTATCAATCTACTATGAATCAACACATAAGTCAATTCCATTATATGTTAGGAATCGTCGGCCTGCACTTCAACCATGAACATCAACCAGAGAAATCTCAATCCGGGATGGGAATAACCAGGTGTACACTGCGACTGTACGTGACCGATGCATTGAAGAATTATTCACATCACTTCCGAAATTGAGGACAAACAATAACAATTGTAATGTAAGCGAGGGTATTTTCTGGTCTAAGAATGGGGGAAATGATACACCTGAAATCAGCCGATCGTGTGGATCTTTATACGTTAAGAAAAAACACCTTGGATAGATAGCACATGCCGCGCTTATATCTCGCAGAATATCATCGGGCGTTCACCGGCAAAACGATCTGCATTGCTTGTCGAGAGGGCATATTGCGTGACAACCTCGAACACATTGTCGGGGATATTAAATTTCTTGTTCGTCACGGCATTCAAACGACTCTCTATCACAATATGGCCAATCGTTTTGCCAATCAGAAGCACTTTCGCTTCCTGGCCACTCGTCTGCCCGAGACAGCTATCAGGCGCGTTGCACCAGAGGTGGATTTCTACAGGTATGTGCTTGACAGAGAGCAGTCGGTCTTCAAACTCATTTTTCTGGAAAGAAAATTTCTCTGTGATCAGAAAGGGCGAAGGATCAATACGCTCACCGCGCGGGATACGACTCAAAAAACCAACGAGATTGTCGCCAACATCAACCTGGTCGGGGCTTTGAACCAAATAAGCGACCGCATCAGAGAAGGGGCCTACGATCGAGTCCATATTCTGCCGGCACGGAAGAATGCCATCAAGCATGAGTTGTTCACGGTTGAGGGTACTGGAACTCTGATCGCCAACAATTTCGAAGAGAAGTATTTTCCAGCCGAGACCGATGAAGATGTGGAGATGATCGCAGGAATTCTTGATCTTTATAAAAAGAAGGGATTTCTTAAACCACGCGATAAGAACTATTTGTATGAACACCGGGATCGTTTCCGCCTCACCATGATAGACGGAATTGCAGTTGGCTGTCTAGAACGGATAGAGATCGATTCCCGGACAATCGAGCTTGGCGCTTTGGCAATCTCTACTCGATTTCGGAATCAGCGGATAGGGGTGTTTACCGTGAACGCCTTTGAAGACGAGGCGAAACTTGAAGGTTTCACGCGCATTATCTCTCTCACCAACAATCCCCGGCTGCATTCGCTTTACAATCAATTGGGTTTCCAGCAAGGCGATCTGCCGGAGTATGCTGCAAGAAGCGCGGTATCTCCTGATGTCGCGCTGTTTTATAAAGATATAGGGTGATGGGTACATGCAGATGGCTATTGTCTTGGCGAGAACAGGATAACAGAACTTTTTCCCTGAATGCAGGCCTGATTTTCAGCCTGAACACTGCTTTTACTGATAATCCCGGACCATTTGTTGCCGATTGGTGGTGAGGCACCAGGAAAACGGTCCGGGACGAGGAATAGTTAAGAGAGGATTCAACCTTCTGGGAGCGCGTCATGAGAATCGTGAATCTACTAGGCACTTTGTTAATCTTTGCATCGCTCTGCTTGGGTCCTGCGTGGGCCGGGGCAGATGAGCTGTACCCCTGGGGGCGCCACATTTCCGGAGACTGGGGTGGTCACCGGACCGCACTGCACGAGGCCGGTGTTCAGGTCGGGCTCACCTATACCGCGGAACCTGCAGTCCTGGCTGCTGGAGGATACGAGTATGGGGACACCTACCTCCATAACATTAACGCGTTACTCCGCCTCGACCTTGAAAAGCTTATCAAAATCCCCCGTACTGCCTTCCTGGCCAAATATTCCAGCCGCAGTGGCGACAATCTTTCAGAGGAGTATGTGGTTCCAGCGTCTGCCGAGGACGGGCGCTACGTCTACGGCGAGTATTTCAACAAGAGCCAGGAAGCATTTGGCGGTCAGACTACCAAGCTGGTGAATTTCCAGTTTACCACCGAGGTGGGCGACTTCCTCAGCGTCGATTACGGCCGCCTGGTGATGAACGATATCTTTCTCCGCTCTGACCTGTACTGCAACTTCATGAACAATGCCATCTGCGGAAGCCCCAAAGGCGTCTTCACTCCCTACGCCCTGAATGCGTATCCCGATGCCACTGCTGGAATCAATACCGCCTGGAGAGCCGGAGATGAGCTGGAACTGAGGTTCGGCGTGTTCGACGGCGGCTGGCCAGAGCAGAACAGTGACGGCTGGGACTGGACCCTGGGCAACAACGGTACGGCGGTTGCCGCAGAACTGCAGTACTACTTCGATCGGGCAGAGAGCGGGGGAGCCCAGAGTGTGATCAAGCTGGGTGTGAATCACCATACCGGGGATTTCAATAATTTCAGAACCGGCGAAATGACCGAGGGACATACCTCGGTCTGGCTGCTCGCTGACTGGATGCTCTACAGGGAAGAGAACAGCACGAGCCAGGGGCTTGCCACCTTCGGCTCGGTTGTGGTGAACGACGACGATGAAATCTCGGCCCTGCCGGTGATCTACACCCTCGGCTTCATCTACGAGGGGCTTATTCCCACACGAGACCGGGACAAGCTTGGGTTGATGATCACCTATGCCGAACATTCCGAGTACAATACCTATACCCACGACTTCGTGTCCGGCATCGAGCGGGGCAATGAAACGCTGGTGGAAATCACCTACAACTTTATCCTTGGCTACGGCATCGAACTGATGCCTT
>CBFCWR010000374.1:0-3079 GCA_965601575.1 uncultured Desulfofustis sp.
CGGAAAGTACTTGAAACCAGGCGGCATCAAAGTGACGAGTTCCTCCACCAGCTGTTCGAGTCCTTCCCCTTTCAGCGCGGATACCGGTATAACCCCCTTAAAAGGATAGAGGGTGGCGTAGAACTCAATGATCGGCAACAATTCCTCCCTGCTTATTAGATCTATCTTGTTGAGCAGTAAAAAGGCCGGGCAGTCCACCGTGTCGAGGTAGGACTTGTACTCCTCCTTTTCCCGGTTCTGCCCGGAGGCGTGGTGACGTGCGACATCTACCATGAACACCACCGCCTCTACTCCCTGCAGCGAGTCGAGCGCCACCTGTACCATCTCTTGATTCAGCAGAACCGAAGACCGATGCAGGCCCGGCGTATCGAGCAAAACTATCTGGTAGCCATCGCCATTGAGCACTCCTGCGATCCGATTACGGGTTGTCTGTGGCTTTGGGGTAACGATGGATATTTTCTGCCCCAGAAGGGTGTTGAGCAGAGTCGATTTTCCCGCATTGGGTGGCCCGGCAAGGGCGACCACGCCGGATTTGATTATTTCAGGCTCGGGTATATCCATTGGCTCGTCGGCTTTGGTCAGTTTTTTTTCATTGCTGGAGATATGTGTGGAGAAAAGTAGAAAATACACTATATTTTTGACATTGAGGATAAAAAGGATCTGTTTCCCACTGGTTTTAAACGGAGGAGATGGAATACCGTTAGGAATTTTACCGGGCCTTCGGGCTTTCGGTCACTTACATGGCATTTATTAGCGTTAGTTCAGGTAAACTCATAGAGTATCTGGATAACGGGAAATTTATCTGTGGCTTTGTCACCGACATCCAGCCCAAACGGATACGGCTTGTCAACCAGAACGGCCGAGAGCTGAATTTACCTGTATCCCGTGTTGTCCACTGCTCGTCCTGCAGTTACAGCGGTGACTCCGACCGTGACAGTCTGGTCAGGCTGCTGCGCAACACCACCGAAAAGCGCCACTCCCTGATGGAGCGGGTGGATCTTGAAATGTTGTGGGAATTGACCTGCAACGAAAACACCGACACCTTCGATCCCGATTTTCTCGCCGAACTCATCTTCGGGCGGTCCGCAGATGACGATATCGTCTCGGCTTTCCTGCGCTCGGTATTTAACGACAAGCTCTTTTTCAAATACCGCGAAGGAAAGATCAAAGTTCACTCCCCGGAAAAAGTCGCCCAGCTCCGACTCAGGCTGGAAAAAGAAGCCCTGAAGGAAGAGTTGATCTCCAGAGGCGCCGATCTTCTGGGCAGAATCGATCGCGGTGAAATAAAAGAATCGGACTTCAGCGCCCTGGAAGAACGGGTGATCTCCGTTCTGCAGAGCTACTACCTGCACGGATCTGAGGCTCAGGAAGCTGAACTGGCCAGAAAAATTCTGAAGCAGTCAGGGTTTACCAGACCGCACGATACCTTCCATCTCAGCGTCAAAGCGGGTGTCTGGAACCCCAACGAAAATCTACCGCTGCTCCGCGCCAACCTGCCGATCGACTTTTCGACCCAGGCACGTCACCGGGCCGAGGCTATTCTCCAGTGCGGCAACGCCTCCCTGTTCGACGATCCTGATCGCCGGGACCTTACCCATTTAAAACCGCTGACCATCGACGGCGCCACCACGCTCGACTTCGACGATGCGTTGACGGTCGAAGAACAGGACGGCAACTACCTGATCGGTATACACATTTCCGATGTGGCCCACTATGTGAGGCCCGGCGATTCATTGTTCCAGGAGGCCATGAATCGGGGCACCTCGATCTATTTTCCCGAAGGCCAGATACCCATGCTGCCCCGCCATATTTCCCAGGGGATGTGCAGTCTCATCCAGGGTGAAATCAGGGCGGCTTACAGCCACATGATTCTGCTCTCTCCCGAAGCAGAAGTGCTGCGGGTCAGAATCATGCCTTCGATAATTCGCGTGGCCAGGCGCCTGACTTACGAGGATGCCGACCGGATGATAGCCACCGATCCCGAGCTGAAGATTCTCGACAAGATGCGCAAAAAGCTGCGTGACCGGCGGCTGCAAGGCGGTGCACTGCTATTACCCTTTCCGGATGTCAATATCCATATTGAAAACAACTCCAAGGTCAGCGTTTCCCTGGGTAAGACCGACACCCCGGCCAGAACCATCATTTCAGAGATGATGATCCTGGCCAATACCGAGGCGGCCCGCTTCGTCTCCGACCGAATGGCGCCAGGGCTTTTCAGGTCGCAGGCGAAGATTACCAGACGGGTGGTGCATGGTGACGACGATGACCTCTATCTCAACAGCCTGCAGCGTAAAAATCTGCCGCGCAGTGAGCTTTCAACCGAGGCAAAAGCCCACAGCGGCCTCGGCGTCAGCTTTTATACAACGGTCACTTCACCGATCAGAAGATTGCTTGACCTGGTCATGCAGCACCAGATAAACAATCTGATACGGCGAAAAAGCCTCTGCTTTACCCTGGAGATGTGCAAGGATTTCACCTCGGTGATCAACCGGGCCCTGGCCACTGCCAATAACGTCAAGCAGCAGCGGCACCGATATTGGCTGCTCAAGTATCTCGAAGAGAGAAAGAGCACCTATCTGGAGGCAATGGTCATTGAGAGCGGCCCCAAACGAGTCAACCTGGTGCTGCTCGACACCCTTATGGATATCGACCTGCCGGCCACCCGGATGCCCCCCCCCGAGCCGGGAACCCACGTTCGGGTAAGACCGGTAAAGGTGGAACCACTCGACAACAGCGTGCGCTTCGATTGGTGATCAGCAGCCCTCCACTGCCGCACTTTTCCGCATCGATTTAATCTTCACCTGGTCGCCGCTACTGAACTGAGAGGTATCACGTTCACATTCGAGCACCAGTTTTTTATCTTCGGCCTCGACGACGCGGCATTTATTGCTGGCTCCATGGACACTTCCCCCGGCAACCAACATACATAAAATTAAGATTGCCGTACCTGTTACTTTTTTCATATCATCCTCCTGTGAGCTGAGATCATCCGGGTGGTTACCTCTGTTGTGATGAAGAATAGAACAAAATCGAAGGCAAGTGGAGTCGACATCTATTGACATCTACCCGATGTCTGCCC
>CBFCWR010000375.1:0-3052 GCA_965601575.1 uncultured Desulfofustis sp.
TCCGGTCCCTCCTCGAGCCAGATATGGTTGCCCTCGGCCACCGAGGCAAGCCGACCGGAAAAAATCTGCAGCCCCTCTTTGAAGGTCGCGGCCTGCAGGGTCGCCAGCCCCAGCGAACCCAGATCGTCTATCGAATAAGGGTCTCCATCGAGGAAGCCAAACCCTGCCAGTCCTTCCCGCTCGGCCACATCCCGGAAGAACCCGTAAGCCTGGCGCTTGAAAATCTTTCCACTATCCGAGGCGATCAGCTCGATGGGGATGTGGTGTCGCTGTAAATAGCGCTCTGCCGGAATTCCCCGTTTGACCAGACAGCTCACAAACGGTTGCAACGCACCGGGACTGAAGGTTTCAAATTTGTGCATGGTCGGTAATTCTCAATGGCTCAGCCTACGTAGCTCATTTGTGGTGAAACGAAATGATAATTGCTCATCTATGAAACAGTTTTATTGTAAGCACTACAGGTCAGTTAACTATTAAAAACTACCAGTAAGGAAGCTATCTTTTCAGTTCTCCAGATGAAATCTTTTGAGATATTAATCGGCCTGACGATAATTGTTTTATCTCCAACTGCTATCGCGTCTGGAATGCGTGAACTAGGGTGGAGTGATCTGATAACACAGATAGCTTTTGAGGATCCGTTCGAGGCCCTTACTCCTGAACAATTAAGTCGGCTTGGGTCTCTATGCGAGGATCAAATCACTTAGTGAGAACCCTCCGGATCGGGTCAGGGAGGCAATGCAACCCGAAGCTGATGAAGCCGAGCTGCTGCTGAGAGCTGATAAGATAAATATCGAAGGCTTGCTGTCCAAAAGATCGGAAATAAACGCGTTGAGGACGGTTCGAAAGCGAGGGACAATTCACTCCCGTGTGGGTGAGCGGTGAAATAAAAGTGCAGCCTGCCACCAAGGACCTCTACCTCGTTGATGGTTCGGCGGGAATCGACACCGGCTACACTCTCATCGCTCAGAGTGTGTCCGACTATAATAAATAATCCTTTAGGAGAAGATGGTACTAATCACACTCCAGGAGAAAATTATGAATACCAAGTTTTGTTCATTTGCTGTCGCTGCAGCAACACTAATGCTTAGCACAATGATGGCTTTATCACCAACCCACGCAGCCCAGGAACAGGATCTCCCATCAGTCGTCCTGATAAACAACGTCAATGTCTGGGACGGTACAAGTGATTCGGTGATGCAGGGAACCGACGTGCTGGTGGTCGGCAATAAAGTGGAAAAAATCGGTAAAGGACTTCAGCCGACCTACACCTTCACGATGGAAGATAAAGAAGGCAACAAGACTGAGAAGAGCATTCAGGCTCATGTAGTCGACGGTCAAGGCGGCACGGTCACCCCGGGGCTGATCGACATGCACCAGCATTTGAATCTGAACGGCGGGACTTCGGCCGGCACCCATGACTGGGACGCCTATGTAGTCGGTGCGCATGCATCACGCGCAGCAGAATACTTGCTCAGGAACGGATTCACTACGATCCGGGACATAGCCGGCAACAGCTTGGGCTTAAAACGTGCAGTGAACTCCGGTCAGCTTCCTGGGCCAAGGATCTACTCATCCGGCCCTGCGCTCGGTCCCACCGGCGGCCATTCCGACTGGGGGTCCTATAACGACGGCCCCGGTCAGAGCAATTACCAGATTAAAGTACAGAATACTCATGTCATTGACGGCGTGGATGCCTGGCTGCAGGCAGCACGCTGGAATTTCCGCAATGGAGGTGACTACCTCAAGGTTATGTCAGGTGGCGGGGTGGCGAGCGTCTATGACCCGCTGGACCTGAACTCACCATCTTTGGACGAGATGAAGGCCGCCGTGCAGGTCGCCAGCGAATATTCCAGTTATGTCGCAATCCATGGCTACACTGACGCAGCCTACAACAAATCCATGGATGCCGGGGTTAAATGTTTCGAGCACGGCTTCATGATCACAGAAGAAACGGTCAAACGCATGAAAGAGGAAGGCGTCTGGTGGTCTTTTCAACCCTATGGAGCCTATACAACTTTATGCGGTGCCTACCCAGACTGGTACAGCGATGGAATGAAAGAAAAAGCGGCAATGGTTTGCGAAGGAGTCATCAATACCATTGGTTTGATCAAGAAATACAATATAAAGACCTTTGTTGGTTCTGATATGTTTGGTTGGGATAACTGGCATAACGCTCTGGTTAATGTTGCCACTCCCACCACGGACCTTCCTGATGAGTTGAAATACACCTCTGTCGAATCAATGAAAATGTCGACCTCTTATGCAGGACAGGCGCTCCGCGAACTTTCGGCACCTTCGAGAGATCCGTTCAAAAAGGCAAAGCTCGGCGTAGTAGAAGAGGGGGCGTGGGCCGATATTTTGGTCTGGAGGGGAGACCCTACCCAGGACATCAGCCTCATCTTAGAGGAAGAAAATCTGCTGTTCATCATGAAAGACGGTGCGTCTTACAAGAACCTGCTCGTCGATCCCAAGCATGAATCGTTTCGGGACGGCCTGAAACCTTCCGGCTATTCTTGGTCCATGTAAGGGGCTCACAAAGGGGACACACTACTTAATCCGAAGTTCAGTATTGAATATTGTGTCCCTTTTACTTTTCGGGCCCAGACTGCCAAGAGAAGACAAAATTCATGATAAAGAAGATCCTTTTAACCTGTTGGTTAATCAGTGTGCTCGCCTTTTTGGGTGTGGCAGCCACGGCGGGAGCTGAAGAACAATCAAGCGTGCGGCCGCGGCTCTCCACCGACGAGGTCGAAAACCAGATAAAGCTCGACCGTAAGGTCAACCCGCTCTACGAGTCCAAGCTGCTGAAGCCGATCCAGGACTGGAAAGTCGGGGTGGCCGAACGCACCGGGTTCAATTGGAGCCTCGACTATTCGGCCCTGTTCATGGGTGTCAGCGGCAGCCCCGGAGAAGACAGTGCCAGCGGCGGCATGGTGCGTTTCTTCGGGTTCTGGGATCTTATCAATCGCGGTACTCCCAACAAAGGGAGCCTGAACTGGAAGGTCGAGAACCGTCACCGCTACTCTGATATTCCACCCAGCGCCCTCGGGTT
>CBFCWR010000376.1:0-3051 GCA_965601575.1 uncultured Desulfofustis sp.
GTGGTTTTGCAAGCAGTTTGCGCAAATACTCATCCAGCCGTGAAGCCCATAGGCGGTAACCGAGGTTGCTCAGATGAACGCCGTCAAAATCGAAAAGCTCATCGAAACTTTGTTCAAAGTGGCTGCAGAGATCGAAATAACGGCAGCCTCGTTCTTTGCAGACGAAGGCTAGTTGCTGATTCGCCGCGTGTATCGTATCGAGCAGTCCGGGTATTTCATAGGGCAGCAGGCTGGTAATAACGATTTCCGCCTGCTGGTAATGGGAATGGATGATGGTGGCGGCCCGGCCAAGCAGGTCGACGAAACCGATGTCACCAAAAACGATATTGTTGGTGCCGCTCATAATCACCACACCGTCCGGAGGTTCGCCAGATAAATCGTGGGGAAGGCGGTAAAGCAGCCCCTCGGTGCGTTCCCCGGGTATGCCGCTGCTGATTATTCGGTAGCCCGGCAGGCGCCGATGCCACTCACCATAATCGATCAGGGAGTCGCCCAGCATCAGCAACAGTGGTTTGTCGGTGGTGCTCATGGTTCACCTCGGCTGGTTGGCGGGTCAGCAGGTTTTTGTCTGGATTGCAGCAGCACAAGTCCCATGGGCTCCACGCGGTAACCGGAACCGGGAGCGACCAGGTCGGCCTCGGCGGCGTCGATAAAATCGTCGGGACTCTCCAGGGAAGTGTCTATAATTCGAACCCAGAAGAGGTCTTTACCTGGCGAAGGCGGTTGTGGAACAGTGAAGGTCTGATGGTCGTGCCTGGAGCCGTTGACCATGATGAAGAAGTGAGGTGATGGACTGGAGTGACCGCACTCCCCATTCAATAGAATCCCCAGGTGGTGGCAATCCGACGACCAATCCTGACTGCCTGGCTGCAGTGACTGCCAGGTGATTTCTCTGCTCTCGGGCGGGGTATTATCATCTTCATCCGGGAAAAATTCTGCGCGCCTGAAGAGCGCAAAGCTCCTTCTCAACCCAATGCATTTTCTGAAAAATCTCAAAAGGTCGCCGGCGGTTTCATCGATCTGCCAGTTCATCCAGCTGGTCTCGTTGTCCTGGCACCAGCCGTTGTTGTTGCCGCCCTGACTTCTGCCCAGTTCATCACCGGCCCAGAGCATGGGGATGCCTTGACTGGTCATCAGCAGGGTGATGATACTCTTGATGCGCCGCCGCCTGAAGCGTTCGATATCTGCATCCGCATGACTTCCTTCAAAACCGCTGTTCCAGCTCAGGTTGTGATTTTCCCCATCCCGATTCTGCTCGCCGTTTTCAAGATTGCGTTTGTCGTTGTAGCTTACCAGGTCGTAGAGGGTGAAGCCGTCATGGCAGGTGATGAAGTTTATCGAGTTCAGCGGGCCCCGCGTGCCGGGCTGGTACAAATCGGAGCTGCCGGCTATTCTCGTGGCCAGCCGGTGGACAGTGTCGCGGCTGCCCGACATAAAGAGCCGCACATCATCTCTGAATTTCCCATTCCACTCTTGCCAGCGACGGTGGGCAGAGAAAGATCCGACCTGGTAGAGTCCCGCGGCGTCCCAGGCTTCGGCGATGATCTTGCAGTCTCTGAGCAGTGGATCCTCGGCGATCATCTCGATAAGGGGGGCCTGCGTCACGGGGGCGCCCGTGGTATCTCGGCTGAAAATCGCCGCCAGGTCAAACCTGAAGCCATCGATATGGAATTCCTCCACCAGGTAATGCAGGGCGTCGAGTATCAAAGTGCTGACCACGGGATGGTTGCACTTCACGGTATTGCCGCAGCCGGTGTAGTTCAGGTAATCGCGTTGTTCTGCGTCGATGAGGTAATAGATCTCGTTGTCGATCGCCCTGAAACCCGAGGTGGTGCCTTCCAGGTCGCTTTCGCCGGTGTGGTTGAAGACCAGGTCGAGGATCACTTCGATACCCGCCTGGTGCAGGCTGCGCACCATGGTCTTGAACTCGTTGACCGCTTCGTCGGCGGCTGCTGCCAGTCCCGAGCGCAGAGCGAAAAAGGAAATGGGATTGTAGCCCCAGTAGTTGAGCAGACGTTCTCCGGTCTCCGGGTGAAAGAATTTGTTGTCGGTCTCGTCCCATTCGTGTACCGGCAACAGTTCCACTGCGGTTATGCCCAGTGCCTTGAGGTAGTCTATCTTCTCGATCACGGCGCTGAACGTACCCGGTGCCGAAACGCCTGAACTCGGGTGGCGGGTGAACCCCCTGACATGCAGTTCGTAAATGACCGTCTCAGATGCCGGCGTTCGCAGTGGGCGGTCCCCCTGCCAGTCGAAATCCGGGCTTTTGGCGGCCAGACATATCGGTTCCGACCCGGCTTTAGATGGGACTGCCCAGCCCCGGGGCTTATGAGCCCGGCAATAGGGATCAACCGCAATAACCCCATCGGTATCTATGGGTAGATCAGTTTCGCGACGAGAGGTTTTGATTCGATACCCGTAATACACCGGCCTGCCCTGGGTGTGCAGGAACAGGTGCCAGATATCCCCGGTTTTATTGATTTCAGGATCCAGCTCGACCTGCTGCAGATGGGTGGAGTCAAGGTAGCGATAGATAAGGGTAACCGAGCTGCCATGCCTGGAAAAAAGGGCGAAATTGACGCCCTCTTCAGACCAGGTCGGTCCTAAAGGCAGCGGCCGTCCCGCTGCTGTGAGTGGTGGGTGGTCGTTCATGGACAATGTGAGAATGATTCTTATAATCAAAAATACTTCAAGTCTAAAGATAGTAACACATCCATGTTGGTAAGCCAGCATACACCTGAAAAATCAATAACCAGATACCGCGAGGCAAAATCATGGGCATGTTTCATAAGATAAAAGTCGGCGACAAGATAATCGATTCCATCGATTGGGAGATGACTCCAGAGCTGACCTTCGGCACCTACGAGTCATGGGGAGGACGGGAACGGGTCCGCAACAATGCTGAGCGTATCTATTACTTTTTCATCGACAACTGGGGAGAAAAGCCAAAGCTCTGCCTGATGGAGCGTGCGGTTAAGCACGCCAGGATCATCGCCGAGATCCAGGCGCCTGCCGAGCTGATCTCCTCGTGCGTGGACAACCAGGGGGAGG
>CBFCWR010000377.1:0-3031 GCA_965601575.1 uncultured Desulfofustis sp.
TTCAGCAAGGCAGGGGAGCATTAATGGATTCAATAGAGAAATTGCGGGTACTGCTCAAGCACTGGATAGATCATAACGGCGGGCACGTGGCCGAATTCGACAAGTGGCGCACGACCATGATCGAGGAGGACAGGGAATCAATGGCCAAGGCCTTGAGCACGGCCATCACCCAGATGGATGAAGTCAGCGCCACTCTGCAGGCAGCCCTGGATGAAATAGGTGGTGCGCCGGAATCGGCACACCACCACCATCACCATCATGAATAACCGGTCAGCCCGGTCTCGGTAGGCCCAGCGACCCTTGTTCGCGGCTGATTCTGCCAGCTTCAGACCGACAAAAGAGGTGGTGAGAAAGTCCTGCGTTGCTATTCAACCTTGTTGGCGGTCGAATCAAACAACTCGCTGCATCCTTTGCACTTGACCTGTTTGCCCAATTCATCCGAGAAGATGTCCTGCTCCTTGCCGCATTCGGGACATTTGACAATCACTTCAGACAACGACTTATTGCTTTCGAATCCGGGGCAATGTTGTTGATCACTCATTTATTCTCTCCTTTAATGATTGACTGGCTTGAATTGAAGTCGAGCCATCGGTTCCCTCTTCTTTCTCCGTCCTGAAGAAGATAATACAAGAAGACCTAAATTTGCAGTATAATTTCGGGTCACTGCAGGCCAAACAGCTGTCACATAAATAGTAATTATGTTTCTGGCAGATGTAACCTGTTTGTCTGTCAGGATGATTTTTGCATGTTCCCATGGCTTCAGCAATCCGTCCCCTCGTTTGTAAACGGGATCATTATATTCATTGACGGGCTGAGGACCAACAAAAACTTTTACTGTCTTGCAGGCCTTACGTATTTGTGATAGGCACTAGGAGGAAGAGCCCTCAGCACATAATCCGCTTAGTGGTTGTAACGACCATTTGAGAAGGAGCGAGCGATGTCGATCATCTGTATATCCAGAGGCAGTTATTACCGCGGTAAAGATGTAGCCGAAAGAGTTGCCGAGATTCTTGGCTATCATTGTGTGTCCAGGGATTCCCTACTGGCAGCCAGTGATGAATTTGACATACCTGAAATCAAGCTGACCAGAAACATCCAGCATGCAACCCAGATTCTCGAGCGCTATTCATTTGGCCGGGAACGCTACGTGAACTTCATCTCCTCCGAAATTCTTAAACGTCTCAAACAAGACAATCACGTGTATCACGGTCTTGCCGGCCAATTTTTCGTGAGGGATATCTCCCATCTGCTGAGGATAAGGATCATCGCTGATCTGGATGAGAGGGTAAAGGCAGAGGCTGAGCGGGAAAACATTTCACCTGACAAGGCAAGGATGCAGTTGAAGCATGACGATGAGGAGCGGCAGAAGTGGGCCTTGTTCCTCTATGGAGTCGACATTGCCGATCCGGCGCTCTACGACCTGACCGTCAACGTGTCGGCTATGAGTGTTGAGGATTCAGCGGAACTCATTGCCCAGACAGCCAGGTTGCCCTGCTACCAGGCGACCCGGGAATCACAGATGAGCATAGATGACCAGGCCCTGGCGGCCGAGATTCGGGCCGCACTCTTTGATTTTCCCATGGCCGGCGTATCCACCCGGGAGGGCAGGGCCCATGTCAACGTCAAGGCGCCGGAAGAACAGACCGAAACAATACGGGAACGGATTGAGTCAGCGGTGGGCGGCATCATAGATCTGTCGATGGTAGAGATTCGAGTGGATCCTTTCTACTAAAACCCCAGGGGGCACAATACCTGGGGCGTTCCCCTCTAAAATAAGAAGGCCGAACCTCCTTGCAGGGGGTCCGGCCTTCTTGGATTGAGCGGACGGCAATTACACAGTCTTCTGCGCCGACCTCAGGGTGTTTCTCATCAGCATGCAGATCGTCATGGGGCCGACGCCGCCGGGTACCGGGGTGATTTTTCCAGCGATCTCCTTGGCCTTGTCAAAATCGACGTCGCCGCGCAGGATTGCTTTACCGGTTTTCTCGTTTTTACCGATCCGGTTGACACCGACGTCGATTACCGTGGAACCGGGCTTGATCCATTCCGGTTTGACCAGATTAGGTACGCCCGCGGCGACAACGAGAATATCAGCCCGCTTACAGTGAGAGGCGAGATCGGCCGTGCCGGTATGGACAATGGTCACGGTGCTGTTGGCGCCCACTCCCTTCTGGGCCATCATCATGGCGATGGGCTTGCCGACAATATTGGAGCGCCCGACTACCACAACTTCGGCGCCCTTGGTTTCGGTGCCCGAGCGCACGATCAACTCCTGAATGCCCGCTGGGGTGCAGGGTAGAAAGCGAACTTCGTCGCCGCCAATCATCAGGCGACCGACATTGACCGGGTGAAAGGCGTCGACGTCCTTGTCCGGATCGATGGCGTTGAGCACCTTTTTATCATCAATATGCTTGGGCAGCGGCAGCTGAACGAGGATGCCGTGAATTTCGGGATCGTTGTTGTATCTGTCAATCAAGGCCAGCAGGTCTTCTTCGGAAAGATCTTCCGGCTGGTTATCTTGAATTTCTTTGAATCCCAGGTTCAGGGCGGTCTTCACTTTCAGCGTTACATAGCTGATCGACGCAGGATTCTCACCGACAAGAATGGTGACCAGGCCGGGAACCTTGCCGCTCTTTTCCTTCATCTCGGCTACTTCCTGCTTAATTTCCTCAAGGATGGCTTTGCTGATTTCAGTACCGCTGATAAGTTCTGCCGTCATGGTGTTTCTCCTCCTCTAACTGGTTTGGTTGAATAAACAAACTACCTTGATCTGAAAAGGGATGAAACGCTGTTTCGCTCTCCACCACTGTTTTTCCCATACCATCATAATTATGTCAACTTGTTAGTGTCCACCTAGAAGCGGTTAACATAGCCAATATCTTTGCTGTAATAGTAATTTTATCCCGGGAATATCAGTTGTAGAAAAATTATATCGTTGCGAGCCATTTGCAAAACGATCTTTTCGCCCAAACTCTTCGTTATGCTCGAAATTTTATCCCGGCGGGGCAGAAATTATTTCTGTCCCCGCCAT
>CBFCWR010000378.1:0-3027 GCA_965601575.1 uncultured Desulfofustis sp.
TCGCCGTCTATTACCTGATCGCCCCGGCCGAGGCAAGTTCCAACCTGGCTCGCTATGACGGGGTTGCGTACGGTTTTCGCACGGAGCCCACCAGCGACCTGCTTGACATGTACAAGGATACCCGCTCCCAGGGATTCGGGCCGGAGGTTAAAAGAAGGGTGTTGATCGGTACCTATGCTTTGTCATCGGGCTACTACGAGGCCTACTACAAGAAAGCATCCCAGGTCAGAACCCTGATTCTTAACGATTTCATACAGGCCTGGGAATCGTGCGACCTGCTGATCTCGCCGGTCTCCCCGACACCGGCCTGGAAGAAAGGAGAAAAAGCCGACGATCCTCTGGCCATGTATCTTTCCGATATCTTCACCCTGTCAACCAACCTGGCCGGTCTGCCGGGATTGTCGGTTCCAGGAGGCTTCAGCTCCAGTGGACTTCCGATTGGTATCCAGCTCCAGGGGCCCCATTTTCATGAAGGTGAACTGCTCAAATGCGGGTTCAACCTGGAAAAGGGGTTGAACCTGGAACGTCAGATTCCTTTAATTAGCGCCTGAACAGCCCCGAGGATTTGTGATGAAATTAGAGGTACCAGAAAATATCAGGGATATTACTCCTTACCCGCCGGGCAAACCCATTGAAGAGCTGGAGCGGGAATATGGCATAAGCGGCTCGATCAAACTGGCCTCCAACGAAAATCCGTTCGGGCCGTCGCCGGCTGCGGTCAGTGCCATGCAGGATTCTCTGAACAATCTTCATCGCTATCCGGACGGCTCCTGCTATTACCTGAACCAGGCACTGGCCGATCACCTCAGGGTAGACCCGGAACAGCTGGTCTTTGGCAATGGTTCCAACGAAGTCATCGAGTTCCTGGTCAAAGCGTTCGTCAAAGAGGGCGACGAGGTGATCACCAGTCATCCGTCCTTTTTGATGTATCAGAAATTCGTCCAGATCAGGGGAGGGCGGAACCATGTGGTCGAACTCAGGGATATGCACCATGACCTGGAACAGATTGCCTCACTGGTATCGCCGAGAACCAGACTTATTTTCATCGACAACCCCAACAACCCCACCGGTAATCTCCTGAGCCAGTCACGTCTGCTTGATTTTCTCGCGGAACTGCCGGACAGTGTGATCGTGGTACTCGATGAAGCGTACATAGATTTTGTCGACCAGGACCACCACTACGATACCCTTACCCTGATAGCGGAACAGCAGGATCGCTGTGGAGTCGCGCTGCTCAGGACCTTTTCGAAAGCCTATGGACTGGCAGGACTGCGCATCGGATTCGGCATTATGGCTGCACCGGTGGCCGACTGCCTGCAGAAAGTCCGTCAGCCGTTCAATATCAACCTGATCGCCCAGCAGGGGGCGCGTGCGGCTTTGGGAGACCACGATTTCTACCACTATACCTTGAGTAAAACAGCATCGGGAAAACGCTTTTTAATGCAAGGTGTAGAGAAACTCGGCTGCGCGCCTCGTGCGTCCCAGACCAATTTTTTTCTGATCGATGTACATACAGATGCAACCGTCCTCTATGAGGCGATGCTCAGAAAAGGAGTGATTATCAGGTCGATGAAGGCCTATGGGTTCGAGACCTATATCAGAGTCAACGTGGGCACCGATGAAGAGAACGAACGGTTTCTGGCAGCCCTCGGCGAAGCGCTCGAGGAGTGCGGTCATGGCTGAAACACCTGGCCCTGTCATAACCATTGACGGTCCGTCGGGAGTCGGAAAATCGACCATCAGCAGAAGGGTGGCCGCTCACTATGGATTTACCTATCTGGACACCGGCGCCATGTACCGGGCCGTCGCCTGGTATCTGTTGAAGCATGGTATCGACATCGAAGACGTTTCTGCGGTCGAGTCGGTGCTGGATCAGATTTCAATTACCCTGATTCCCGCTGAGCAAGAGGACGATGATGTGGGGGTACTGGTTAATGGAGAGGATATATCTGAGCAGATTCGGACTCCAGATATCTCCATGGTCGCCTCAACGGTGTCTGCTCTGCCGGCGGTACGAACGAAACTGACAGCCCTGCAGCGTCAACTCGGCAGCCAGGGGCGTGTCGTCGCCGAAGGCAGGGACACGGGGACGGTGGTCTTTCCTGGAGCCACCAGCAAATTCTACCTTGACGCCACCCCCGAGGCGAGGACGGCAAGAAGAGCACAGCAGCTGCGGGAGCGGGGGAAACCTGTTGATGAAGAGCAGCTTCTCGAGATGACCATCGCCCGCGACAGACAGGACAGCGAGCGCCCAATCGCACCACTGCAAAAGGCCGATGACGCCAAGCTCATCGACACCACGGACCTAAATGTCGATCAGGTTTTTGAAGCAATTAGGGCGTGGATGGATTGACAGGAACAACCAGATATTTCAGCCGCCGGACAGCGGCTGAAATATCTGGAGAATTGCTTATTCTTATTCGATTACAAAATCTGCCCGACGGTTCTGGCTCCAGGCAAAATCGGTCTGCTCGAAGAACAGTGGTCTCTCTTCACCGTAGCTCACCGTTCTGATCTTGCCCGGCTCTACACCGAGGTCAATGAGATAATCGCGGACATTGATAGCCCGCTTTTCGCCAAGGGCCAGGTTGTATTCTTTGGTACCGCGGTCATCGCAGTTGCCTTCGACGATTACCGTGTTGGGAACCTGCTTGATGTATTCGGCATTTTGGATCATACGGTCAGCCATGTCGGGCCTGATAATCGCCTGATCGAAATCGAAGTAGACCGGCACGAGTCCGCTTGAAGAGCGTCCGTGCATCTGCTTGTACTCATCGCTTTGCTGATCCATTGCAGCGGCAACATCGCCTGCACTGCTGCTGTCGTCGAGCGTTCCCTCGATGGCGAGGTTGTTCTCCGAATAGGTGCCATCAGCGGTCGGGTAGGAGCTTGAACTCGTCGAGCTGCTCGCCTGGCTGTCGGACTCGGGCGGTATAACAGGCTTCTTGGTACAGCCGCCGGAGAAGACGGCAACTAGTGCGGTGACGGCGACAATTACAAAAAGCCTGGTGACGACCTTTTTCATCT
>CBFCWR010000379.1:0-3007 GCA_965601575.1 uncultured Desulfofustis sp.
TGAGCAGGGTATAGAAATCGTGCAGAAAGTCGGTATGCGCGATGCCCATCAGATTCAAGTAGCTGCTGCGTATCCCCATGTAGGCGAAGGCACCGAGCAACAGCAGGGAAAGGCCTTTCTTGGCGGCCACGAAGCGGAACAGGTCGGCTGAGTGCATGGTATCGTCCTGCCCCCCTTCCTTGGTCTGCTGAATCATGTAATAGATCCCCAAAAGGGCAAAGATGATCAGCGCGCCGAAGCCGTCGGTGACGATGCGCAGCACGGCCTGCTCGTTGCCGAGGAAACTAATCGGCTCGGGCAGATACGACAATTCCTTGAAGGCGTTTCTGAGCAGGATCAGGGCGAGCAACTCGAACTGCTTGCCAACCGAGCGGGAAAACGAGCAGGGCAGGGTGAAGATCAAGCTGATCACCTCGAGAATCAATACGAAGGTGAAGGCTTTCTGGATGGCCGCAAAATGGCTGTAGGGGATGAACTCCGAAACGGGACCGGTGATCACGCCCTGGCGCTTCAGCTCGATCAGGAGCAATCCGACCAGGAAAAAAACGACCAGGAAGAGCGAAATCTTCCGGTGCATTTTCTCATGTTCCCAGAGATGGTGCAGGGGGTCGAACAGGTAGGTTATTTTTTCAAAAATCCAGATCATACATATATAAAGAGAGGTTTCTTTTCAGAGTCAAGAGGGGAGGAACTGTACCATGTAAGATAAAAGGGAAAAATAAAAAATTAAAGGGACACAATACTTAATTCAACGCTACATGAATTAAGTATTGTGTCCCTTTAATTTTGTCCCTTTAATTTGCAGAGTTCAATTCCGTCCCCATCAGTTCCCGGACACGTATTCTCTCTGCAGGTTACATCGGCTGGGCGTCGTTCAGAATTCTCTCTATCACCTCCATGAAAACCTTGGTCTCGATCGGTTTTGAGAGGTAGCCGTTCATGCCGGCGGCCAGGCATTTCTCGCGGTCTTCCCGCATGGCGTGGGCGGTCATGGCGATGATCGGAATCCGCGCTTTTTTCCCATCGGTCAGCGATCTGATCATACGGGTGGTTTCGAATCCGTCCATGTTGGGCATCTGAATATCCATCAGCACCAGATCATATCCTTCCTGCTGGAGCTCAGCCAGTACTTCACGGCCGTTGGTAACCGCCGTTACTTCCCAGCCGTTCTGCTCGAGCATTGCCACGGCGATGGTCTGGCTGATGCTGTCGTCTTCGGCCAGTAAAATGCGGCCACCCCTGATGCCGCCGCCGCCTTTTTTCTCGAGAGTGCGGCCGGTGCCGTTGATGGAATGGGTGACCGGGGTGGGCAGCTCGAAGGGCAGACAGAAGGAAAAGCAGCTGCCTTTGCCTGTCTCACTCTCGAGCCAGATTCTGCCGCCCATCGTTTCAACCAGCTGGGTGGTGATCACCAGTCCCAGACCGGAACCCTTGTAGACGTTGTTGCCGACCGTCTCGAGCTGTTCGTAGGCGTGGAAAATCTTTTTCTGCTGCTCGAGAGGAATACCTATACCGGTGTCCGAGACCGAAAAGAGCAGCGATACCTTGGAATCGCCAGGACTTTCGCCCTCCTCATCTTTACTGACATGGAGCCGGATTTCACCTTCTTCGGTGAATTTGATGGCGTTGCCGATCAGGTTGTGGACGATCTGGCAGAGGTTGTTGGGGTCGCCGATCAGCAATTCCGGGACATTGTTGTCGATCTCCGATCTGAGCTTTATTTTTTTCTGGGCCGACTGGACCCGCATCAGGCTCATGGGTTCGGCCAGGGTGTCGCGCAGTCTGAAGGTGGAACGCCGCATCCGGAATTTGCCCGCCTCGATCTTGGAGAAGTCGAGGATATCGTTGACCAGTTCGAGCAAGCGGTTCGACGAGGTCCTGATCATTTCCAGATAGTCGCGCTGCTCCTCCTTGAGATCGGTACCGAGAAGCAGGTTGGTGACCCCGATGATGCCATTCATGGGGGTCCTGATCTCGTGACTCATGTTGGCCAGAAAGGAACTCTTGCGCTGCTTTTCCACTTCGGCTTTTTCCTTGGCTTCCCTGAGCTGGTCGATGCGGCGTTTTCGGGCCAGCACGTCGCCCACGTAGTTGGCCACGTAGCGCAGCAGATCCTTGTCCTGGTCGGTATAGACGAAATCATCATAGCTCTGGACCACGACGGCGCCCTCGATCTGGTCGTGGTAGAACGGGGCACCGAGCCAGGATGACGGTTTGGAGCCAAAAAAGGTGATGTCGTTGGTCTCGCATATCGCATCGAAATCTTCCGGACCGGTGGTCAGCAGCGGCGACCGGCTCTCGATCAGAAATCCGGTGATGTTGCGCTTCTCTCCAGGACACAGGGTAATCTTAAGACCCTGAAAATCGGAATCATTGACATCAACGTAGTAGGGGAAAGTGATCACCGTGTTGTCGCCTGATTTCTCGGTCAGGGCGATGAAAAAATTCTTGGCCGATATGAGCCTGCCGACGATATTGTGCAGCTGCTCGTAGAGCTGCTCCATGTTTGTGGTGGCGTGTACCGCTTCGCTGATCTCGTAGAGCGCGCTTTGGACGACTTCGGCGCGCTGCAGGCCGGCCATTTTACCATGCAGCTGGCTGAGTGCGTCAATGCGCCTGAAAGAGGAGCGAATCACGGCCGCCAGGGTCGAGAATCCGGCCAGGTCTTCGGCGCTGAAATAATCCTCCGCCTGATGTCCGCAGTAGAGGACGCCGAAGATGCGCTCATCGCAGAGAACCGGGGTCAACAGATGACTATTATTTCCGGTTTCGTCGTGCAGCCTTACCGCAGCCTCAATATCTTCTATGATCACCGGTTCAGTGTTGTCTATGACGTGGTGAATCCACGATTCATCGAGCGCCAGGTAGTGGGGCACACGGGACGAGCCGGCATCGCTGGAGTCCCTGAAACCAGTCGACGGGGGCAGGAGCACGTTGCGGTCCGGGTAGGCAAGGTAGAACTCGTTGTGGGTGTCCTGCAGCTCCATAAAAAGGGTGCGGTGCAGGG
>CBFCWR010000380.1:0-2980 GCA_965601575.1 uncultured Desulfofustis sp.
ATCGGATGATTGAACATTCGCTTCTAGGTGTTTCACTTTTCCCTCTTCATGCGGAAAGAAATTTTCCATAATTAAATGTCATACCCCTTACGTAAACACTATAAGTAACGTCATCAAAGCTGGCACACAAACATACTGCTGCAGGCTGATCAGGCTCAGGAATGCTTCATTCTGTTTCAGTCGGTCTCAGACCTGTAATTGCATACGGCGAAGGTCGGTATTCCAGATGTGCAGTAGTTAATGGTTCCATGCTCATTATTAACGATGCGGTGCGGCGTTCGTCTCATCGAATTTACATGGGACACCATAGCTACCGACCTATTCTTCCTACTCATCCTCTCTCAAAATATAATATTCATCGATATCCAACATATTCCTAATGCAGTGATTGTCTATTAATCCCTTGTTCTCGTGAAGCTGCAGTCGGCTGGTTTTCGAACTCCGTTTTGGTTACATGCTGACGGTGTACAATCTTCAGACTCATATCACAAATTACGAGCGTCTCATAAGAAATGCACTCACTGCGATCCACCAGAGTTCTCATCGATAATGAAATAGTGCAGGCCGATCTGGTTATTGCCGACCAGTGCATTGCTGACGTTGCCTCATACGGATCTGTCGACAACGTAGTGGATGTAGGCGACCGACTCATCACCCCGGGTTTCGTGGATCTGCATTCCGACGCGGTTGAAAAAGAGATTGAGCCCCGCCCGGGTGCTCACTTTCCGATCGATAGTGCCATCGTGGAGCTGGACAAAAAACTGGCCACCTGTGGCGTAACCACGATGTTCCATGCCATTGCATTCTATGAAGAATCAGTCGTGGGAACACGCGGAACCGAGATGGGGGCAAAAATCGCAAGACACATAGATTTGCTTAACGAACAGAGATTGCTGGTCGATAACTTCGTTCATGTTCGTTATGAGGCGACTTCTTTTAGCTCGGTATCTGCGATACTGGAGTTGATGCAGGACGGCGTTGTGCAATTTCTGTCTTTTATGGATCACACTCCCGGTCAAGGACAGTACGTATCCGTCGATAATTGGCTGAAAGATCATAAGTCGGCTTTTGGCA
Organism: uncultured Desulfofustis sp.; assembly: GCA_965601575.1. GTDB lineage: Bacteria > Desulfobacterota > Desulfobulbia > Desulfobulbales > Desulfocapsaceae > JABDQA01. Next base: position 1,075 of record CBFCWR010000380.1, read on the forward strand.
TGGATGAAGATGAGGCAAGGAAGGTAATTGACATAATGGGAGAAAAAAAGGCTCTCTCCGCAGAAAAGCTATGCCTTTTGGCTCAGTGCGCCAGGCAACTCGATATTCCCCTGGCATCGCATGACGATGACTGCATTGAGAAGATTGATTTTATGAAGAATCTGGGTGTGACGGTTGCTGAATTTCCAACCAATGAGGAGGCGGCCTTCTATGCCCAGGAGCAAAATCTAACGACCGGTATGGGAGCACCTAATGTGGTCAGGGGAGGCAGCCAGAATGGCAACATTTCTGCCCGCCAACTAATTAAACAGGGATTGTGTAACTTTTTATGCTCTGATTATCACCCCACATCGATGCTGCAGGCAGTGTATGCGACCAGCCGCGAAGTCGGGATCACCCTGAGCAGATCGTTTCAGCTGGTCACCAGAAATCCGGCGGAGATTGCAGGCCTGAGAGACAGAGGAGAAATCAAGATCGGTCACCGTGCTGACCTGCTGGTTATCGATGACAGTTTTATTCCCACGGTAGTACTCACTTTAAAATCCGGGGTACCGGTATACAACGGGCTCAGCTCTTTCAACCTGCACGAAGGGATTGGCAATTCTGATGATCGAATGAGTCAAAAGGCCGTTGTCTGAAATGAGCTACGTACTGAGCTGAACCTGCTACTACTTCACTTGATATGCGGCGAAATACCGAAATACTCTACCGCGATGCCCAGATCGTGACCCGCACAAATATACTAAAGGGCTCAGTTCTCGCTGAAAATGGCGTGATAAAAGCAATTGGTGACATCGATACCGGGTCATCTGAAATAATAGACTGCCGGGGAGATTTTCTGATACCGGGCCTGATCGAGCTCCACACCGATAACCTGGAGATGAACATTCAGCCGCGGCCGGGGGTAATCTGGCCCTCGATGACCGCAGCGGCCGTTGCCCATGATGTGCAGGTTGCCGGCGCTGGTATTACCACAGTTTTTGATGCCATAGCCCTTGGCGACGTAAGGGAAAATGGGCTGCGCGCCAAAATCGTCGCGGACTCAATCAAGGCGATCAGTACTATAAAAGAGAGCGGTCTGTTCAGGGCCGATCACCAGATTCATCTGCGCTGTGAGATTTCCAGTCCGGACATGGAAGAGATGCTGATGACCCATGGCCGCAGCGATCATGTTCGTCTTTTGTCGATAATGGATCACACGCCGGGGCAGCGGCAGTGGTCCAACCTGGATGACTGGCGCAATTTCCACCGTGAAAAAAAATGGACCGATGAAGAAGCCCAGGCCATTCTTGATGATCTCCGAGACAAACAAAACCGCTATGCCGATAGGCATCGGAAGTTGGCGGTTGAATTTGCACGGCAGCAGAATCTCCCGTTGGCGAGCCACGATGACACCACCGCGGCGGACTGCGAGCAGGCCTCCATTGATGGGGTGTGTATCGCTGAATTTCCAACCACCCAGACGGCAGTGCAGTCAGCGAAAGAACATTCCCTGGCGGTAATTATGGGGGCACCCAATGCGGTCCGGGGGCAATCACATTCGGGCAATATCAGGACCCTGGAAGTGGCGGAGCGAGGCTTGCTGCATGGGCTTTCCTCTGACTACGTACCCGCAAGCCTGCTGCAGGCGGCCTTCGTCATCCACCGCCGATTGTCGATACCACTGCCCGATACCATTGCCATGGTATCTGCCAATATCGCTGATCTGGTAGATATGGGTGACCGTGGTGAGATCGCAGTCGGGAAGCGGGCTGATCTCGTGCGGGTTTCCATCAGCGGCAACGTTCCTGTGGTCAAACAGGTGTACCGAAGCGGGGTCCGTATCGTATGAAGGACAAAATAACAATAGGCTCGCTTGAACTCAGCCGGGCACTTGCTCTGACATCCGATGCGGCGATCCGATGCA
>CBFCWR010000381.1:0-2963 GCA_965601575.1 uncultured Desulfofustis sp.
CCAGGTCTTTGAGCTTCTTTTCAGGATCGATGGTCATACCTGTTTGTTTCAATCCAGCTATGATCATATCACAATCCTGCCCGATTTCCTCGCACAGCTCGGTGATAGTTTTTTTACCCATGCCCGATTTGGGTGGATTCATGGCCTTATCGGCGCCATCTTCATTATGTGTAGTTGCTTCTGCTGCAGCAGGGGGGATACCGGCCGGCTTTATGATGTCGTAGATCTGCTGGGGCGTATTGCCGCTTCTTTTGGCAATATCCTGCACCATCTCCTTATCATCAGTGACTTCGATGCCGGCATCCCGAAGCAATTCCATACTTCTATCAAGGTCGAGACCCATGCGGCTGGTAAACCCTTTAAGTGACGAAGACTGGGCCTGACCGTAGGGCGGATCACCATACGTTTTGGCGGCTCCCTCTTTGATCTGCTCAGAGAATTCGACAATGGTGCTCATCGGCGGTACGTCCAGATAGGTACCGATGACGAATATGACGGTCAACCCAAGTCCGATGCTGGAGGCGGCAGTGAATACTTTGAACTTTTTGGCCTTGTCCTTCATGTAGTTGAGAATAGGTTTCCAGTTGTAATAGATGTGCAGCAGTGCGGCGAAGATAAACAGGAACCCGACCGTGGTGTGCTGTGCCGACCAGTCGTGCTTGTCCAGCCCCCAGAAGTGCCAGTCGGCCCAGTTGGCAATTCTGCCTTCAGGCACCACATAGAGCACGATCGAATTGAAGACCAGCACAATAAGCGACCAGACCATGGTCATCGAGGTGATTTTTCTCATGTTCATAACTAATCCTTGGTTCAGTGAGAGAGGGATAGGTTTCGCGCACTGCTGATCCAATAATCATGCCATGAGCACAAGTAAATAATTGAATATTTTATTATGTGCCGCATACCGTTACCTTACTGAGATTTGCCTGGCTTGCTTTTACAATAGAGCCGAAAATGGTGTCATTTTGCAGGGTGCAGGATGGGTAATTTTTATCCACTCCCGCATCACTTTGAGTAAAAACTACGCTGATTATCTGATCCAGACTCAACCTAAGCCTTCTTCATTTGTCTTTTTCTTATTCCATATCAATTACATAGGAATAAAGCATCACTTCCGGCACGCACCTTGCTTCTCCTCAGACAAAGGCTTTGAGCCATCACCAACCCATTAGACAAAGGAGTCAGACAATGAAAAAGCAGATAATGATAAGTGCTTTGGCGGGAATGGTCGCAATCGGTGCAGCAACGGCAACCTACGCAGGCTGGGGACAGCGGGGCGGAGGCTACGGGCAGCAAAACATGCAGGCCCCGGGCCCGAGAATGCAGATGCAGTATCAGCAGCTCGATCCAGCGGTAAAGGAAAAACTGGACCAGTTCTTCACCGACACCCAGGACATCCGTAAAGAGATTGCGGTGAAACAGGCTGAGCGCATGGCCCTGATCAGGAGCGAAAACCCCGATCCTGCCGCGGCCGGCAAACTTGCGGGTGAGCTTTTCGACCTGCGCACCACCATGCATCAGAAAGCAGAAGAAGCAGGTGTAACCGCGTACCTCGGCCCGAGGAACGGCCCCCGCGGCGGACGTGATTTCGGTCCCACCAATCGCGGCATGGGACGCGGCCAGGGCAAAGGCGGCGGTTACATGAACAATATGCAGGAAGGCCCCGGACCGCGCGGCACCTGGTACTAATCTCTTCTCCCTCCTCCCTCACCCCTGCCGGATAATGTGCCGGCAGGGGTATCTGTTTCATATCCCGAGGCATTTACCAAGCCTCCTACAACATCCTTGCCCATCGCAACCGAGCTCCTCTCTCAGCTGAGTTTACTTTCACCCTGTGTATCTATTCAGATATTTTCATCACCGTTCTGAAAAAGGATGAGATTTACACCAGATACGTTAATAAATGGTACGTATCCCAGATTTTTCGAGTGAATAATTACCCTAAGCTCAGAATTCACTGCTGATGAATATCCTGCTCCCACAACCGGTTGAGGTTGAAGCAGTTCAGAGACTGGAAAAGGCCGGACATATCGTTGTCACCTCGCCGGATCCAAAGCCTGAAACTGTTCTGCCGCTGATGAAAAACACCCAAGCAGTGATTCTGCGGACCGGGATTACCATGACCAGGGAACTCATCGAGGCAGCCGACGACCTCAGAGTCATTTCCCGCACAGGCGGCGGCTTTGACAATGTTGATATCGAGGCGGCAACGGCCAATGACGTCATCGTCACGTCGAATCTCGGTGTCAATACCATAAGTGTGTGCGAGCATGTACTTGCCCTGATGCTTTCACTGTTTAAACAGCTGCCGCGTCTCGACAGCGCGGTGCGCAATGGCAACTATTCGATCAGGTATCAAAACCTGTCCCGCGATCTGAATGGAAAAATAATCGGCCTGCTCGGGTTCGGGCGGATAGGTCATGAAGTCGCAGGCGCCTGTGCCAAAGTGTTCAAGATGAAAGTCCTGGCCTGCGATCCCTATCTTTCCGATGCGGCCAAAGCGTCGCACACAGAGCTGGTCACCTTTGTTGACATTAAACAGCTGTGCCGACTTGCCGATGTGATCTCCGTCCATGTGCCCCTCACCGAAGAGACCCGTCACCTGCTCTCGGTCGAAGAATTCAAGCTGATGAAATCAGATGCCGTCATCATCAACACCTCCCGCGGCCCTGTCATCGATGAAAAGGCACTGGTGGATGCGTTGCAGCACAAAGTGATCGGAGGCGCCGGCCTCGATGTCCAGGCCCAGGAACCTCCGGATCCTGAAAATCCCCTGCTGAAACTGGACAATGTGCTGCTGACTCCGCATTCGGCAGCCTTGACCAAAGAATGTGTGATCCGGATGGCCACGGACGCGGCCGACCGTGCTCTTGAAGTTCTGGCTGATATCGAACCCATTAACGTGGCCAATCCCGAGGTGCTCGCCTGCCGCAGGTGGCGGCACCTCAAAGAAAGATAATGGA
>CBFCWR010000382.1:0-2928 GCA_965601575.1 uncultured Desulfofustis sp.
TATGTGCACCCCCTTGGAAAAACCGGTGGTCTCCTTGAATAACTTGAGACTGTCGATCTGGGAATTGATTCCAGGGAGAAACGGCCCTGCAGCGTTGACAACAATTCTGCCCCTGATCTCGAACTTGTCCCCGGATAACTTATCCCGGCAATGGATTGCGCGGATCTGCTCATCATCGCCAATGAGTTCCAGGACCTCTACATGGTTTGCCGCCTGGGCGCCATTGTCTGCAGCGCTCTTGATAAAAGCCAGCGTCATCCGCTCGCTGTTATGCATATGGGATTCAAACAAGGTATGGGCGCCGTTAATTCCGTCAATGGCAGCCAGCATCGGCACTTGCGCCAGCACCTTGCCCTTGGAGAAAAATTTCCCGAATTCCACTTTTTTTCCAGGGTCGCTGACCAGGCCGTTGAGCCCCGTGCAAATTACCCGGTAGAGATTCATCCCGGCCAGCAGTGCCGACCGTCCCTTCATAATACTGCCCCCGATAGTGGGAACCAGGAAAGGAATAGACGAGGTGATATGCGGGGCGATGACCTGGAAGTAGGTCCTTTCACGTGCCGATTCCCGTACCTTGCCGAACTGAAGTTTCTGGAGATAGCGTATGCCGCCGTGCAGTAGCTTCGACGAGGCTGCCGAGGTACTCATACCGAAGTCGTTTTTCTCCACCAGAGCGACGTGCAGCCCTCGCAACGACGCATCATGGGCGAGACAGGCACCGGTGATGCCGCCTCCGATTATGACCAGGTCGAACTCGGTCGATTGCAGTGTATGTATATCTCTTTTCATTCGATAGTGACGAATCATATCCCGATTAGTTCTCGGGTGCCAACAGCTAAAATAGAAAATGCTTCCTCGGGTATGCACCCGAGAAAGCATTTTCCACTTCTGTTATGTTAACCGATTATAAAGCCGATCATCTCCTGATCGCTTCAATTCCTCTCCATTTGGTGTATGACCCATGACTGCCGCAAGGATACACATCATCGCCCCAGAGCTCTAATATATCTCCGGGATTAAGAGTATATGTACCGAGATCTATATCCCGGTCACGGTCAGGACAGACTTCGCGCCAATTTTCTTTGGGACAGTCGCAGCCCAGTGGGCTGGAAAGCGGGTACTCGCCGTTGGCCACCTGGGTACCGTTTATGGAAAATTTATATGGTGATTTACCGTCAAATTCTGTCACGGCTTTCAACACCAGTTGGTAGGTACCCGCCTCGCCGGGAAAGGACTCTTGACACGTACCACTGCCGGTATAGGCTTTAATTCCCACCGCACCGTCTCTATTGCCCCAGTTGCTTGAACAGTTGAAATCAAACGCATCGAGAAAAATATTTGATGAACTGACAACAGAAGTTTGTTCCTCTTCGGGCTCTTCCCTCTGTTCTTCTTCCGCGGTGTCAACATTTGCCTGGGAGTCTTCCTGAGTCGCTGCAGTCTGATTCTCGCCGCTGCCGCCGGTCGTTCCTCCACTATCATCGCTATCACTACCGCCACTGCATGATGTGAGAAAAAATCCAAGGAACGCGATTACCACTATTGACCTAATAACCTTCACGGCAGACCCTCCATCGCTTTGATAAACATCTAAGTAATTACAATAATTATAAAACATTCGCACAATAATGCCGGTGACACTATACCACAAAAAGATGGCATGTCCAGCTATCTTTCTGATTTAACGATATCCATGGCAATTTTAAGAATAATTCTCACACAAACAGACAACTCGAAACGGTAGTTCATGGTTTTCTGTAGCCAATTGCCGGGCCCCTTCCTAAGGCCCTGTAATGGTGATGTAATTGAGTTTTTTTGCAAGTTTGTGTATGGTACGAACAAATGAAGTTCAATTCCTGTAATTACAGTGTCGTCATTGACCTGCAGAGTGCAGAGTTTTGCCTGCACCAGAATCAGATTGTCGCGCTGGAGCGCGGCTTGGCACAGATCGGGTCGGCAGATACCGGGTTCGCCGACATCTGCACCTTGAAAAACGGCATCCTGCGCTACGAATCAATTTCGCTTTTTCCTCCCAAAACCGATATCAAAAAACAAAAAGTCCTATTGGTTCTTGGAAATCCATCGATATCCAGCGTCGCCAACGGGATGATTTTTTATGCCCGCCGGGATGGCGGCAGGCACGGATTCTGGAGCAAACTAGCCAAGGCACATGTGATGACACCTGTGACCGATGACAACAGACAGCAGGAAGCCGACAACCGACGGAAAAAGCTGCTCGATGATGATGCGTCTCTTCACTATTCACTCGGTATCACTACGTTTTATTCATTTCCCACTCCGGGCTCTGATGATCAGCCATATTGTGGATCGGCAGGAGTCGAGAAGATACTCGAGCCAGTCCTCAAGCAGATCAGGCTGCGGGAGATACGACGACTCCTTCACCACCCCTTCATCGATGGATCGATTCTGGTGTTCACCCGAAAAAGTCTGCTCGAACACTTCTACAAGACCACCGGAATAAAACCGGCCCACTGGCCCATTCGCGGAAAAGATTCGGGTGGAGAGGAATTGGCCAGGGTTCTGGCGAACTCTAAAAAGGTAAAAACTTCTTCTACGCCACTTTTGTTTTAGGTTTCATGACAACAATATTATCGAAAAGGTGAGCCATGGCTGTCTATTTTCATCACGATTTCTATGATGTGTACACCTCCGACCCAGCCGCGGAAAGCGGACGTATGGAGGCGATCGTGGAAGAACTTTCAACCGTGGTCGAACTGATCGAATGTGAGCCGGCAACCGAGGACGATCTTCTTGCCGCCCATTCCAATGGACACGTGAACTGGGTCCACAGCCAGGGGCTGTTCGATATCGCCGCGCTGGCTGCCGGGGGAGCGATACAGGCTGCCCGGCTGGCGCTCTCCGAACCCAGTTTTGCGGTAATCAGGCCGCCTGGGCACCATGCCTCGG
>CBFCWR010000383.1:0-2925 GCA_965601575.1 uncultured Desulfofustis sp.
TGATGAACAAGACCAAAGAAGCCCTGACCGAGGCGGGAATCAACGCCTTTTTCGCCCACGAGGCCCAGGGCAGGGGACTCGGCTTTGTCAATCGCAAGCTGGTTGAAGGGACCGAGGAGGGGTACGAGGAGGCCGCCTCGCTGCTTGGCGAAAAAGGCAAGCTCTACCCCAAACGGATGATGAGTGTGGTGGTCAACGACGACCAGGTGGATGGTGTGGTCGAGGCCATCATCACGGTAAACCAGACTGGTAAGCCTGGAGACGGGAAAATTTTCGTGCTGCCTATCAGTGACTCGGTACGGGTGCGAACGGCAGAAAAGGGCATCAAGTCAATTACCTAGCCCTGCTAAGGAGAATTACTATGGGAAAAGCAGAAAAACTGGTGCACTGGGACCCTACTGATGTGAAGGAGAAACTTCTCGAGAAGTATCCTCCCAAGGTGGCCCGTAAACGCGCCAAGCAGATATTGATCAACGAGGCCCTGGAGAACGATACTCCAGAGATCACCGCCAACGTCAGGACGATCCCCGGTATCATTACCATGCGCGGCTGCACCTACGCAGGCTGCAAGGGGGTTATCATGGGTCCCACCAGCGATATCGTCAATCTGGTGCACGGACCCATCGGCTGCAGCTTTTACGCCTGGCTGACCCGGCGCAACCAGACCGACGCCTCCGGAGAAGGCGGAGAAAATTTTATCAGCTATTGCATGTCGACCGACATGCAGGACTCTGACATTATCTTTGGCGGCGAGAAAAAGCTCGAGGCGGCAATTCAGGAAGCCTACGATTTGTTTAAACCAAAAGCGATTGCCGTGTTTGCGACCTGCCCGGTGGGACTCATCGGTGACGATATTCATGCGGTCGCCAAGAAAATGAAGGACAAGTTCGGTGACTGCAATGTCTTCGCCTTCAGCTGCGAGGGGTACAAAGGGGTGTCCCAGTCGGCAGGTCATCATATCGCCAACAACCAGGTGTTCACCCATATAGTCGGCACCAGCGAGACGGAAAAGACGGACAGGTTCAAGATCAACCTGCTCGGCGAGTACAATATCGGCGGCGACGGGTTCGAAATCGACCGCATCCTTAACAAATGCGGGATCACCAACATCGCCACCTTCTCCGGCAACTCCACTTATGACCAGTTTGCCTCGGCCAGCCAGGCCGACCTGAGTGCGGTCATGTGTCACCGTTCGATCAATTACGTGGCCGACATGCTCGAGACCAAGTACGGCATCCCGTGGATCAAGGTAAACTTCATCGGGGCCGAGGCAACTGCCAAATCGCTGCGTAAGATAGCCGAGTATTTTCAAGACGATAAACTGTCAGCCAGGGTTGAAGAGGTGATCGCCGAAGAAATGCCCGCCGTCCAGGAGGTGATAGAAAAAGTTCGTCCCCGGACCGAGGGCAAGACCGCCATGCTTTTTGTCGGCGGCTCCCGGGCCCACCATTACCAGGAGCTCTTTACCGAGATGGGCATGAAATCAATTTCGGCGGGCTACGAGTTCGCCCACCGCGACGATTACGAGGGTCGACACGTAATCCCCAACCTCAAAGTGGATGCCGACAGCAGGAACATCGAAGAGATTCACGTGGAGCCGGATCCCGAGCTTTACCGGCCGAGAAAGTCTGAACAGCAGCTGCAGGCGCTCGAGAAGAGTGGATTTGAGTTCAAAGACTACGACGGGCTGATTCCAGATATGGAAGATGGCACCATGATAATCGACGACCTGAACCAGTTCGAAGCTGAAAAACTGGTGGAGTTGATGAAACCGGATCTGTTTTGCGCCGGCATCAAGGAAAAGTATTCGATCCAGAAACTGGGGGTGCCGATGAAACAGCTGCACAGCTACGACTCCGGCGGACCCTATGCCGGATTCAAGGGGGCCGTGAATTTCTACCGGGAGGTTGATCGTCTGGTCAACAGCAGGGTGTGGGGGTATATGAAGCCGCCCTGGCAGGAAAACCCGGAACTTTCGGCGACCTATGTGTGGGAATGAGGTTCAGACAGAAAAACAAAAGGAAAGACAATGCTACTACGACATACACCAGAAGAGATCAGCGAACGCAAGGCGCTGATGATCAACCCGGCAAAAACCTGTCAGCCAATCGGCGCCATGTATGCGGCGCTGGGCATCAAGGGCTGTCTACCGCACAGCCACGGGTCCCAGGGCTGCTGCGCCTATCATCGGTCTACCCTGACCAGGCATTACAAAGAGCCTATATCCGCCGCCACCAGCTCATTTACCGAGGGTGCCTCGGTGTTCGGCGGCCAGGCCAACCTGGTCCAGGCCATTGACAACATCTTCACCGTCTACGAACCCGAAGTCGTTGCGGTTCATACCACTTGCCTATCGGAAACCATCGGTGACGACCTGCCCCAGATTTTCGACAAAGCACGAAAAGACAACAAAGTACCCGAAGGCAAAACGGTTCTCGGGGCGGCGACCCCGAGCTATGTGGGATCGCACGTAACCGGGTTCTCCAACATGGTCAAAGCGATGGCGGCCCTGGCCGAAAGCACCGGGCAGAAAAATGGCCGGGTAAATATCATTCCTGGCTGGGTCGAACCCGCGGATATGGAAGAGATCAAGCGGATCGCCTCCTTGATCGGCACCCCGATCACCATGTTCCCGGACACCTCCGGTGTGCTTGACGGCCCCCTGAACGGTGAGTTCATGATGTTTCCCGAGGGCGGCACTTCGATAGATGACATCAAGGCGAGTGGTGATGGTATCGGAACTCTGGCATTGGGCGAGTGGTGTTCCGCCGATGCAGCCCGAAGGCTCGACACCGGTTGCAAAGTTCCCTGTACGATCCTGGACATGCCATTCGGACTGCAGGCAACCGACAGGTTTGTCGACGTCCTGAGAACCGTTTCCGGGACCTCGGTGCCGGAGGAGATCAGCTGCGAACGCGGTAAACT
>CBFCWR010000384.1:0-2909 GCA_965601575.1 uncultured Desulfofustis sp.
TCAAGACGCCTGCCAGGGGACCAAAGCCAAATATTTTCACGAAGAAAATCGCGATAATAATCGAGTGAAAAGTCCTGCTGATTCCCAGAAAGGCCCGGCCCACGTAGTAGACCGGTTTGGGGACAAGATTGTTGGCCGCAATGAGTCCAACGGGTATGGCGATGATCATCCCGAAAAAACTGGCTGCCAGTGCCATCTGGACGCTTTCAAGCACTCCGCGCACGAGGATTTCCCAACGGCTGAAATTGGGTGGGAACATCCTCTGGAAAATATCGATGGCCCGGGGAATTCCCTTCAGCGTTCTCTGCCAGTCAACCTCCAGGGTCAGGTAAGAGAGAAGAAAATAGCCCAGCACCCCAATGATCACGGAATAGCGCACAGCTGGATTGGTGAAGAAACGGGGTGGCTGCCAGGTGGTCGGATAACTCATCCCGCCGAAGACTCCTTGTCTATTCTCGAAAGAAGATCGTCGCTGTCTCCATTGGGGTCGTGCGCATCTCTTTGGATGGTGGCGCTCCAGTCCTCTTCGCCGTAAATCTCGGTCAGCACCTGGTCCGAAACCTCATCGGCGGTACCGTCAAAGGCGACCCTGCCGCCGGCGAGTCCGACTATGCGATCTGCAAACGATCTCGCCAACGCAACATCGTGAATATTGATCAGCGCAGGGGTGCCGCGCTCCGCCGCCAATTCGACGATAAGCCTCATGATCTGTCGGGAAGTTTTGGGGTCCAGACTTGCCGTCGGTTCATCGACCAGCAGCAGTTTGGGCCGCTGCATCAGGGCCCGGGCAATACCGACGCGCTGTCTTTGTCCTCCGGACAGGGCATCGGCTCTGGAGTTGCAATTATCCATCAGCCCGACCCGATCAAGCAGCTCGTAGGCGGCTGAAACGTCTTCAGGGCTGTATTTTCTGCGATAGGCCGTCCAGAAGCTTACATAGCCGAGACGTCCCGAGAGCACATTCTCCATCACCGTCAATCGATCGACCAGATTGTATTCCTGGAAAATCATACCAATCTGCCGCCGGGCTTTGCGCAGGCCGGATTTTCCCAGGGTGGTGATTTCTACGTCATTGAGTTTGACACTGCCGGTGGTCGGTTCGATCAACCGGTTTATACATCGTATCAGGGTAGATTTACCGGCTCCGGAAGAACCGATGATCATCACTACCTGGGGCTTCACTATCTCCAGGTTGATTTCTTCCAGGGCGGTAACTCCGCCCGGGTATGTCTTTGAAAGACCCTCGACGATAAACATAACCTACCTAGCAATGGCGACCATTTACCTCATGTCTGCCCGGAAGTGAATCTGAACAGAATAAAAACAACCTGCCATCCCCTGGGTATGCGGCGTAATCATAAAAGCTACCCCTTTTTGCCAAAGTCTTTCAGGATGGCAGGCAGAGTTTAGAGTTGTGGTGAAGACTTCCTGATTCTACTTTTTCACTTTCATCTGGTTCAAGGCTTCCTGGCTGTAAACCGTTTTGTTTTCCTTCTGGATTATACGAATGGGGTTCCATTCCTTCTCGAAGGTAATCGCACAGAACTTATCAGCCTGCTTGCCAAACTCCTGTTCCAGACCGCTGCCTTTCCAGTCAAAGGTCAGGAAGGCCTCTTTGATCTGCTCCTGGAGTTCCGGCTTCAGGTTATAGGCATATCCATAAGAGGTGGTCGGAAATGGGTCTGACTCCCAGATAACCTTGAGATCATCCATGCTGACCACGCCTTTGGTGACCATTCGATCAAGTACACTCGAGGCGATTGGTGCGGCCTCGTAATCACCGTTGGCCACGCCCATGATCGAGTTGTCGTGCTTACCCGAATAGTTTACCTCGTAGTCAACATCAGGGGTTACTCCCATGTTCTTGAACAAGGCCCTCGGGGCCTGGTTGCCGGAGTTGGAAGAGGGTGTCACATGGGCCACTTTTCTGCCTTTCAGATCTTTCACTTCATTGATGTCACTGTCTTTCTGGGTGATAAGCTGAAGCTTGTAACCAAAGGTGCCGTCACCCTTGCACATAATCGACATGGGCACGTAACCCGCGAGATTAACGCCAAACACGGTAGGCCCCGTGGAAATCCCCGCCACATGCAGGCGCCCGGATCGCATGGCCTCCACTTGGGCGGCATAGGACTCCGCCCCATACCATTTCACTTTCTTTCCCGTCTTCTCGGCGAGATACTCCATGAATTCCGTAAATACATTTTCATACACGGTTGGATCTTCAACCGGCGTGTAGGAGAACACCAGGGTTGAAGGGTCCAGCCATTCGGATGAGTCCTTGGGCGTGTCGGCGACGAGATCCCCGTTCTCATCACAGAACTGGACATCGAGGTCCCCACGATTGCTGCACTCAGCCGCCCACGAATTCAGCGAGTAAAGCAAGACCAGACTCAACGCTACCACAATGGATGATGCCGCTCTAAAGAAATACTTTCCCATTACGAACCTCCTCCTGTTGAATTCCGTTACCTGAACACCCAACGGTACTAGGCCATTGGATTGACGTAATTATTGAGGCAGCCGCACCTCAACTTCCAAAGAAGAAACCGGGTGTCATCGAAGGATAAAACCCCAGACGTATTGTCCACCCGAAACCTATCTCATTTATGGAGGTATTTCCATATAATTCCTAATCGTTTTCTCACTGTTTCTTAATAAAAACATCCGATTTCAAAATGATTAGAACACGGTTTGGCAGGAGGCAAAAAAAGGTGAGGCCGGGATACATTCTCGATGTGCGGGCGGACGTTGGCGTCAACCACGGGTACGGCAGAAACTTGTTATTTACCCAAATTACCCGTGATTTTTCGTACCGAACGGTTTTATCCAGACCAGCAGTTGCGGCAGAAGGGTCAGGGAGGCAACAAGGGCGATAAGCATCGCCAGGCCGGTGAACAGGCCGAAAT
>CBFCWR010000385.1:0-2907 GCA_965601575.1 uncultured Desulfofustis sp.
TAAAAAATCTGTTTGTTCTTCTATTAACCCCGGCCTACCTAAGGTTGCGCTCCTATTCATTTTTCTGATCAGAAAAAAAAGTATTAGTGTTACTTTTCCCTTGGTTATTATTTTTTACCAAAAATTAGTATCAATACAGAACAGTTAAGGGGTGTGGTTATCTGGTCAGGCCAGGTGGGGCTGGATCGTACCCTTTGAGTTGTCCACTAAGTTAAAGATTTCTTTTTAAAAAATCTTCGTTTTTGAGTACATTAAACAGGCTTTTATCAAGGCTGTATGCTGTGGTCATATACTGGTACCCGGAGCTCGAATGAGTCTAAGCAGAATCACATTCCTCCCCTACCAGAGATCCATCGAGGTTTCTGAAGGGGATAGCCTGATTCGTACTGCCTTACAGGCAGGAGTGCATATCAACGCTTCCTGCGGGGGGGAAGGTGTCTGCGCTAAATGCCGGGTCCAGGTCGAGCAGGGTGAGGTTTCTGAAGGGCTCAGCGAGCGTCTCAGCCCTGATGACATCGAGGCCGGTTACCGATTGGCCTGCCAGGCCAAGATCAAGGGAGATGCGACGATTCGGGTACCGGTTGAATCGGCCATGGACCGCTCGATGTTCGATCAGCAGGTGCGGCCACGGCAGACTGCCAGAATCCAGCAGATGGATTTTGACAGCCTCAAGGAACGCGGACTGTTCATTCCCCCGGTTGAAAAAGCCTATCTCGAACTGCCTCCCCCCGACGCCCAGAACAATATGCCGGACGTCACCAGGCTCATCGAGTTTCTTAAGCTGCAGGCCGACGAACACAAGCTGGAACTGACCATTCCGGTGATCCGAAAACTACCTTCCATTTTGCGAGAACACGACTTCAAAGTCACCGTCACCCTGGTCCGTCCGGTCCGCGACGACGGTAAAACGCTGATTACCAACATCCAGCCGAGCGATACAACCGATAAGAACTATGCCATTGCCCTGGATATCGGCACGACCACTATCTATGCCCAGCTCATTGACCTCAGATCCGGGGAGAGCCTCGCCGAAGACGGCGATTTTAACGGCCAGATAAGCTACGGTGAGGACGTGATCAGCAGAATGATGTTTGCCGAGAAGGGTGACGGGCTCGAGAAGCTGCAGCAGACCGTGGTCGGCACCATCAATAAAGTTCTCACTAAGATCATCAATAGAGCCGGGGTGGAGCGCGAGAATATCTCCACCATTACCATGGCCGGCAATACCACCATGACCCAGCTGCTGCTGGCCATCGATCCACGCTATCTGCGCCGGGCCCCCTATGTCCCGGCTTCGACCATGTATCCGCCGTTCCAGGCGGCCACCATCGGCATTGATCTCGAAGAACATGTCATCGCTCTGCTCTATCCAGCCATTTCCAGCTATGTGGGCGGCGACATCGTGGCCGGCATCATGGGTACCGGTTTGTACCGTGAAGAGGAACTGACCCTGTTTCTCGATATCGGTACCAACGCCGAGATCGTCATCGGCAACAAGGACTGGCTCGCCTGCACCGCTTGTTCCGCCGGCCCGGCCTTCGAGGGCGGCGGTATCGAATTCGGCATGAGAGCTGCCCGGGGAGCCATCGAGGATCTCTCACTGGATCCGGTCACCTTGGAACCGATGCTGCTCACCATTGGCGATGTTCGTCCCAAGGGAATCTGCGGTTCGGGCCTGATCATCACGGTTGCGGTGATGTTCGAAATGGGGGTGATCAACAACCGGGGCAAGTTCAACCGCGATCTCAACTGTGAACGCATCAGGGAAAGTAACGGTATCTGGGAATATGTGCTGGCCTATGCCGAAGAAACCCAGATCGGCCGTGACATTACCATCTCCGAAATCGATATCGACAATCTCATTCGAGCCAAGGGAGCGGTTTACAGCGGTTGTATGACGCTGCTCGAGGAGGTTGGATTCTCCATGGATATGATCGAACGCATTATCCTGGCCGGCGGTTTCGGCTCCTACATCGATCTGGAAAAGGCGATGACCATCGGCCTGCTGCCGGAGATGGATCCCGAACGGGTGATCTTCATCGGCAATGGCTCGCTGATGGGGGCGCGGATGAGCTCACTCACCAACCGGATACGAAAAGATGTGGTCGAAGTAACCAAGAAGATGACCAACTTTGAACTCTCGGAGACGCCTTCCTACATGGATCATTACGTGGCGGCGATGTTTATCCCGCACACCGAAATAGAGAAATTTCCCCAGGTCAAGGCACGAATGAGGGCCTGGAAGGAATTGACGTCGAGGAATTGAAAAAAGTTGGCAGAGGTATTTGAAATAAGTGCTGGTTTCCATTAATACTAAAGGGTGCCAGTCTTTATTTTCATAAATTACATGCGGCTTTGTTGTAGTGGCGTAACTTTTATGGGTACAGTGGGTTGAGCGGCTGGGTTCCAGCCAGTCGTTCGGCCGGTTAGCTGACCGGAGATTAACTCAAAAAACTGAAGGAGGCTAAAGTGGCATTTGAACTCAACAAAGAGTCTTATACCGGTGGAATAAAGGAAATTTCCATTGGTAAAGACGACGCCGCCTTAACCGTCGGTGGAGAGACATGTTATCCCTTCTATATGTTCGAAGGAGACATGCCGAACAAGCCAGTCATTGCCATGGAAATCTGGGACATGGAACCGGAAGACTGGCCGGAGGCCGCGGTGGCGCCATTCAAGGATGTTATCTCGGATCCGGCAGCCTGGGCCAAGAAATGTGTCGAAGACTACGGCGCCCAGGCCATCGTCCTCCAGTTGAAGTCTGTGGATCCCAATGACAAGGATGCCAGCGCCGAGTCAGCGGCAGAGACGGCCAAGAAGGTACTCGACGCGATTGACGTACCCTTGATCGTGTGGGGATGTGCCAATCCGGAGAAGGACGAAGAGGTCCTCAAGGCCATCTGCGAA
>CBFCWR010000386.1:0-2903 GCA_965601575.1 uncultured Desulfofustis sp.
AATTTCTCGCATGCCTTGATTTTGAACGAAAATCTTAGTTTTGCAAAAGGCTCGGACAGAGTAGTTTTTACTTAGTCTGGTGCCAATCTGCATAATTTTTACCCACCCACTACCTTCCGCTGGACTGGGGCCGGTAAGCCGGCACAACAGTCACCTCTCGGAAGTCCCCGAATTGTAAAGTAAATAATTAAATAATTATTTGTTGGTAGTTCTGGCATGGAGCTTGGAGTGAACCAGTACGAAAACCATTTTCAAATAATTTCAACCGAGGTGTACCCATGAACGTAAGAAAGATCACATCGATGACCATGCTCCTGTCCCTGCTGGTGTTGATTCTGAACTCAATTATTCTCTATGTCGTACCTGAAGGTCGAGTCGCCTATTGGGCGGACTGGAAGTTTTTCGGCCTCACCAAAGGCGACTGGAGTGCTCAGCACACCACCGTCGGGGTCCTGTTTCTCGTTGCCGGGCTGCTGCATATCTATTTCAACTGGAGGCCTATCGTCGCCTACATGAAGAACAGGACCCGCCAGATAAAAATTTTCACCGGTTCGTTCAACGTCGCCCTGGTACTCACCGTTATTTTTGTGGCTGGCACTTACTACAACATACCGCCGATGAGTACCATTCTTGAAATATCTGAATCTTTTAAAGATTCGGCTTCATATACCTATGGCGAACCGCCCTACGGCCATGCCGAGTCTTCCTCGCTGAAGATGTTCACCACGCGGGAAAATCTCGATCTGGACAAAAGTATGGAACTGCTCATTGAAGAGGGGATGACCTTCGATGGACCCCAGGATACGCTCAAGGCGATCGCCAAAACGAACAACAGATCTCCACAACAGATTTACGAGATCATTAAGCCTGCGCTTAAGATTGCTGAGCCTGAGACAAAATCGGTAACGGCAAGATTCCCCGATGCACCCGAATCGGGATGGGGTAAAAAGAAGCTATCTGACGCGTGTGATGAATACGGTCTTGATCTGAACCGCATATTGAAACAGCTGGGAGATAAAGGATTGGTCGCCGAGGCTGAGATGAACATCAAAGATATTGCCGCAGTGAACGACATGGATCCGATGGGCGTTTTTGAGGCCCTGCATGAAATTGTCGCCTCGAACTGTTAGAACAAGTATCGATGAAAAGGAGAACCACAATGAACTACCAAAAGGTAAAAGCCATAGTCGCCGCCGCTCTCTTGCTTCTAATCTTGCCTGCCATGGGGTTGTGCACCGACTACAACTCGATGACCACTGAAGAGCTCAGTGCTCTCAGGGGTACCATGTACAATGCTCCTCAAGAAGAGCGGGACGCCTTCCGGGATGAGTGGAGAAAACGCATCGACCAGATGACCGCCGAGGAGAAGGAGAAATTTCTGGGTCCCGGCGGCGGCAGGGGAAAGGGGAACCGTTCAGGAGATGGCCTCGGTGATGGATCCGGGAGAGGAAGAGGAGGCGGCGGTATGGGCGCCAATGCGAACGGCAATGGCCAGGGCAGCGGGCAGGGGGCCGGCAGTCAATAACCCCGCTCTTATGAATAGCTCCGGGTAGCGATCCACTGATGAGTTAAGAGGGAGTCATGGTCAGATATGTTTTAGCAGGTTGCGCGGTATACGTGATGATTGCAGGCAGTACATTGAGTCTGGCATCATTTACCTCGGATTTTGCAACCTCTGATGAGTGTATGTTCTGTCACACATCCGGTGGATCTGCCCTGAGAGACAGCGAGGGAAATAGTCTGTCAATTGCGGATGACTGGAGTTCTACCATGATGGGCAACTCCTTCAGAGATCCGTTCTTTCGTGCCAAGCTCGAGTCTGAAGTGGTTCGCAATCCCCAATTGGCTGCAGCGATAGAAGACAAATGTCTGACCTGTCACGCACCGATGGCACGGACTCAGGCAGTCAAGGATGGCGCAGGCAGCTATTCGCTGGCCGAAGCCGAAACCACCATGTTCGCCTCGGATGGCGTAAGCTGCGCACTTTGCCATCAGATCCAGAAGGACGGCCTGGGTGAAGAGTCCAGTTTTTCTGGAGGTTATGTAATAAGCGGCGAGCGAAAGATGTTCGGCCCCTACAAACAGGTGTTTGCGAACCCGATGATCAATCATGTCGATTACCTGCCAACTTTCGGTGAACAGGTCGACAAACCCGGGTTCTGTGCCACCTGTCACACGCTCTTTACCCCGATTGTTGCAGAAGATGGTCAGATTATAGGGGAGTTCCCGGAACAGACCCCTTATCTGGAATGGCTGAACAGTACTTACGCCGCACCTGAGAACTATCGATCCTGCCAGGATTGCCATATGCCGAGGATCGATGAACCGGTCAAGATCTCCAATCGGCCCCCCTGGTACCAGCAGAGCCAGTCACCGTTCTGGAAACACCATTTCACGGGCGGCAACGTTTTTATTCTGGAGATGCTCAAAAACAACAGGCAGCGTCTCGGCAGCCCCGTACCCGAAGCGCTGTTTGAGCGGACGATTGAAAGAACGGAAGGGCGGTTGAGACAGGAAGCTGCTGAAATCAGCATAGTACGTGTCGAGCGCAATAACGGCCGGCTCTTGGTGGATGTGCGCGTCGCCAACAATACCGGCCACAAATTCCCCACCGGGTTTCCGTCGAGACGTGCATGGCTCCATCTCGAAGCTACTGATGATCAGAAACGAACTGTTTTCGAGTCCGGGGGGGTTACTCCAGAAGGGGAAATCGTCGGCCTGGACAGCGACTACGAACCCCATCACACGGTCATTGATTCAGCCGACCAGGTACAGATTTACCAATCAATAATGGGGGATGAATCGGGAGGGATGACCAGCACGTTGTTGCGTGCAGCCACCTACCTCAAGGACAATCGACTTCCTCCAAGGGGTTATCAGCGTTCGGGGCCGATGAGTTCACA
>CBFCWR010000387.1:0-2872 GCA_965601575.1 uncultured Desulfofustis sp.
GATGATGGGCAGTTTTGCTCTCATAAGTCCTTGCAACAGAAAACAACAGAAAAATAGGAGGTAAAACCAAGGAGATCCCGAAACCTTCAAAACAACAGTCTTTCTATGTCGCATAATATCAAAAAAGTGAAAAATTCTCAACCCTCCGGCACAGAAAATCGGGCTGCATTCGGTTCCATGTCGCACGCAAAGCAGCAATAGTTTTGCAGTCTTGAGGGTTTAGCTGCCGTGTCGGCAGATGCGTCTGGGGAACTCATAATGGTGAGTTGAAATCCTGCCCCTAGACTCGGTGAGTGTCAGAAAGTCTTAGGGGAAGGCATCGACAAAGCGGACCTGCATAGGTCTACTCATTCTGATTCGAATGCCTGTATCTCGGTCAGAAACGCAGGTCCGTATCGTCTGCTTTTGGTGATGCCGACGCCATAGATATTCAACAGCGCGTCTTCTGTCCGCGGCTGGTAGCACGCCATTTCAACCAGCGTCTTGTCCGGGAAGATAACAAATGGAGGTACACCGGCCTGGGCGGCAAGCTCAGCCCGGACCGCTCGCAAACGCTCGAACAATGCGCGATCATAGTCGGCTGGTCCGCCAGGCGGGCCTTTCGAGATTGCCGTTTTGGTAACCCTCACCCGCGGTTTGGCCATGTGCAGCGTTGTTTCACCGCGGAGCAGCGGCCTGGAGTCCTCTGTCATCCGGAGGACTGAATAGTTGCCGACATCCTGGAGAAGAAATCCCTTGTGGACAAGGTGCCTGAGAACAGCCCCCCAATAGGTCTGATCCTTATCCGCGCCAAGGCCGTAGGTCGAGAGCTTGTCATGACCCAAACGGATAATCCTGTCTTTATTCGCCCCACGCAGCACATCAATGATGTGACCGGCTCCGAAGCGCTGGCCGACCCGGTACACGCAGGACAACGCTTTGCGTGCATCCTCGGTGACATCGATCTGTTCCGGCGGATCAAGGCAGATATCACAATTTCCGCACTCTTGCTGTGGTGACTCGCCGAAATAGTTGAGCAGGACGTGCCGGCGGCAACCATGGGCCTCGGCAAACCCGATCATGGCATTGAGTTTGTGGGATTCTATCCGACGCCGCTCCGGGTTTGGCGATTTTTCTATGAGTCCCTTGGCTATCTGGATATCTCCGTACCCGAAAATCAGCAGCGCTTCAGCAGGCAGTCCGTCTCGTCCCGCTCGACCGGTTTCCTGGTAATAGCTCTCAATAGTTTTGGGCAAATCATAATGCACGATGAACCGAATATTGGATTTGTCTATCCCCATGCCAAAGGCTACCGTAGCAACGATGATCTGCGTACGGTCATAGAGGAAATCATCCTGCACCGCACGACGCCGTTTGTCAGACAAGCCGGCATGGTAGGCAGCAGCCTGATGCCCGGCTTCACATAACTTTTCGGATACCTGTTCCACCCGTTTCCTGCTCAGACAATAGACAATGGTGGCCGCGCCCTCGCTCTGGCGCAGAAAGGCGAGGAGCTGCCGCATCGGTTTATCCTTGTCAATCACCCGATATCTGATATTGGGGCGATCAAAACTGGAGATAAAACTGCGTGCCTCCTGCAACTGCAGACGCTCGAGAATATCGTCTCTGGTGTGGGGTTCAGCGGTAGCCGTCAGGGCGATCAGCGGGATATCAGGAAAATTACGGCGAAGGCTGCCGAGCTTGCCGTATTCCGGGCGGAAATCGTGCCCCCATTGTGAAATGCAATGGGCTTCATCAATGGCGAACAAGGCGATCTCCAGATCAACGAGTCGAGCCTGGAATTCAGCGCTCATCAACCGCTCGGGAGCAATGTAGAGCAGATCCAGCCTGCGGCTGTGCAGCTGGCCCAGCACTTCACGAGCTTCTTGACCAGACAGTGAAGAGTTATAGTACGCGGCTGCCACGCCGCAACTGCGCAACGCATCGACCTGGTCCTTCATCAGAGATATAAGGGGTGAGACGACAATCCCCAGACCGTCACGCAGCAGGGCAGGAATCTGGTAGCACATCGATTTGCCGCCGCCGGTGGGCATCAGAACGAAACAGTCGCTGCCGGACAGCAGGTGGTTGATGACATCGTACTGGTGCTCGCGAAAGGACTTGTAGCCAAAGACCGTCTGTAAGACCTTCAGTGGCTTGCCCGTGTGCACACCAGTGGTGATCTCCTGCATTTTCAGAGCCCGCAAAAGAGGTTTTGAGTATGTCTGTGAGCGCCCAACTATATCCCAGTTCTGGCGACGATTCAGCCCAGCGGCTCTGCCAGATCGCATTTACCAGCACCCTTCCAGGTGTAATCAGCAGAATGCGAACGGGAATTCTTTAACAGAGCTTAGTAGTCAAATATGACATACATCATTCAGAGGCGACAACTGATTCTTCACGTGTGGGAAAACCAACTCAAAAAGAAACCTCTTCATTGCATCTACTGCTGGAAACAAGTGTATGATTCAACCCACGCAGTGAGCAGGTCCGCGGCCGAGTTACTCGGCAACTGCCAGAAAGTCTTTGAGGAAGGCATCGAAATTCTGGGTGTCGCTCTCCTCGAGCTGGCGCTGCGCTTTGATGGAATCAAGGGCGCGACGGTTCAGATCTTCATAGACCCGTGTGTTCGGGTCCATGGGTCCGAACGTCTGCCTATGCTCCCTGCTTTTTTGCAAAATCCACTCGGTGTACTCTGCCCCTGTCTGCTGCAGAGCGCCTACCACCTGGGCCGATGGGGTGAGGGCGTGGCCCCTGAGTTTTTCAGTCTGGGCCTCAACCGCCGCGCGG
Organism: uncultured Desulfofustis sp.; assembly: GCA_965601575.1. GTDB lineage: Bacteria > Desulfobacterota > Desulfobulbia > Desulfobulbales > Desulfocapsaceae > JABDQA01. The sequence goes on from CBFCWR010000387.1 coordinate 2,770, forward strand.
TAGGCTCTGGTCCCATGCACCTCGTCAAGAAGCTGGCCGGTCGCCTGCATCTGTGCGAGCAGCGAGGACCCGAGATCGGTAAGCGAGCGTTCTCCTGCCGGTG
>CBFCWR010000388.1:0-2869 GCA_965601575.1 uncultured Desulfofustis sp.
TATCGCTGGTTTGGAAGTTTCGGGTTATGGAGTTCAGTTTTCGTGAAAGCCCCTGGCGGATGTACGATCAGTATAATCCTTCAGCAATTCATCCCCTTACCCATAAGGGCGGCTGTCCTCAGCCCATTATTCCATGGAACACGATTGAAAAAATAATTTTTTCTAATCTTGTGCGCTCCCACATAAACATGTCATAATTCTTCCTGTGGGTGAGAGCGTTCCTATCGGGTTCGCCGATGGGAGTTTACCGAACTAACCAAAGGGAGGGTATCATGAAGCGAAAGGATCTGAAGAATCTGCTCGCCGGCATGGGCATTGCCAGCCTGGTCGGGGCCGGCGGACTTGCCGTCTCCAGCGGGCCTGCCTCGGCCAGCGGCTGATCGGGCAAATCCAGTGCCGGGGGCACTGAGAAGGTGGAAAAAGCAGTCGGCAGCGGCTGAAGCGGCAAAGCGGGCAGCGTCGTGGACGCTGCGATGAAAGAGGCTGAAGCGTGTATGGATAAGGCTATCGAGACTGCCGCCACCGACAAGGAGGCAGCCCGCACCATGGCCCGGGAATGCCTCAAGGGTTTTCTGGAATCCGGTCATGGCGCAGATAAAGTTAAGAAAAAAAGAAAAAGCGGCTGAAGCGGATAAGCAACGTGCAGGCTGCACGCTGAAATGATCGTTCACAAGCCGGCGGCCGGATGGTTGCCGGCTTTGTCTTTATCCCGTCAAAATCGACCGACTCCCGTGACCTCATAGTGAGCAAGCGCCCGTGGTAGAAAACAGCTACCCAAACAACCGGCCTCTGTCTGCGATATTTCCTGTGGCAAGTCAGTACTTTCCAGCCGACTTGCCTGATATGGCAGCAGAGAAACTGCCCGATTTCCTTGCCCGTCATCCCGAGTTGATCGAATCGGCCCCGTATCTGGCCGATCTGGCCCGGCTTGAATTTGGCGCCTATCTTCTGCAAAAAGAATCACTCCCGCTCCTTGAAACGGTAACCAGCCAGACGATCAACCCTTCCCTCGAACTCTTTCCAGTTCTTTGGTCAGGTCTTCCCGAGATGCTGGCCGGTCTCCCCCAGAGTCCACAGCGGCAGGAAACATTTGTCGGGGTATACCGACAGCCCGGCAGCGAGAGAATTAAAATAGCAACACTCTCTGCCCATGATCTGCTCGCCCTGAAACTTGTCAGTGAAAAAATAGATTCCGCCGCTGCGGCAAAAGAGGGCGGGGTGACACGTGGCACAATCGACGACATAATTCTTGCTGCCGTCGATTGCGGCCTGATTCTGGTGCCACCTTCGAAGATCGTTCGGGAGCCCGCGTTTCCACGGGGGAACGTGGTCGATCCCGAGCCGTTCATGGCCCCGACCTTCACCCTGCAGTGGCACATCACCCAGACCTGCGATCTTCATTGCCGGCACTGCTACGACCGCAGCGATCGGCGCACGCTTCCGCTGGACGAGGCGATCCAGATACTCGACGACCTCTATGATTTCTGCAGGGATCACCACGTCTTTGCCCAGGTCACCTTCACCGGCGGCAATCCCCTGATGTATCCTCACTTCAATGAGCTCTACAGGGAAGCTGCCGAGCGGGGCTTCATCATCGGCATCCTCGGCAACCCCGCACCGAGAAGAAGGATCGAAGAACTGGTGGCCGTGCAGAAACCGGCGTTTTACCAGGTGAGCCTCGAGGGGTTGCGGGACCATAACGATTTCATGCGCGGTGAGGGCCATTTCGACCGGGTCATGGGATTTCTGCCGGTGCTTGCTGATCTCGGTGTCTATTCCATGGTCATGCTGACTCTGACCCGGGACAACATGGAGCAGGTGCTGGATCTGGCTGTTTACTTGAAAGGCAGGGTGAACCAGTTCACTTTCAATCGGCTGGCCATGGTCGGGGAAGGGGTGGATCTGGTGTCGGCAGAACCTTCAGCCTATGCTGAATTCCTGGAACACTATCTCGAAGCGAGCGAGGCCCATACCCACATGAGCCTCAAGGACAATCTGTTTAATCTCCTTCTCCACGGCAAAGGTGTGCCGCTCACCGGGGGCTGCACCGATTCGGGCTGCGGCGCCGCCTTCAATTTCGTCGCCCTGCTGCCTGACGGCGAGGTCCATGCCTGCCGTAAATTTCCCTCTCCGATCGGCAACATCCATGAGCAGCGCCTTGACGAAGTGTATCAGAGCGAGGCGGCGAAAATGTACCGTGCCGGTTCTTCGGCCTGCCGGGACTGTGAGATTCGGCCCGTCTGTGGTGGGTGTCTCGCGGTTGCCCACGGCTTCGGCAAAGATATTTACCAAGACCGTGATCCCTATTGCTTCAAATCTTGAGGCAAGACAAACCTCTCCCCGTAAGCTTTAGTCCCCACATCAGGAGGGAGAAAGCGTAGACAGTGTATGGCTGGCTCGGCGTCGGGCAGTCTTGCCAGTCTAATTAAGTTTTGTTCACACTCACTCTGATGATCCAGCTTGTTACTATGTTCGAAGATATATGCCTTTGCAAATTTAAAAATAGTAAAAGCTATCATTATTATATCTTTTTACTCCTATTGTTTTTGATGGATACGATCATATCTTCTTAGCTAAGCCGATGAGATAAACGAGAAGAAAAGAAACAGTATAAGTCGGTGTTTAGATAAAAAAATTCAAATAAATTCATTTGGGGGTTTGTCATGAGAGGAAATGTAATTTCAGCTGAATACAAGCAGATGGTTTTCGTACGTGATGATGAGGGTGCCGAATATGCATGTTACGCCAAAGATCTGAAAAATCCTGACCACGTATCTGAAAACGAAAAGAAACGTTGTCTCAACACCAGTCAGGTTATAGGAGCCAGTTGGTGATAATATAATTGCAGTTCCCAAGCGACTCGCACACA
>CBFCWR010000389.1:0-2853 GCA_965601575.1 uncultured Desulfofustis sp.
GCCGCGAAACCGAGAATGGTATCCTTGAATACCAGCATGGTCACTGCCGTCATGCCGCCGAGCACGGAAATGATGCCCCAGGGCGACATGCCGGAGAAAATGGACACCGCAAATATGACGCCGATGATATAGGTGATGATCTTGCCGGCATCCAGAAAACCCTGCAGCACGTCGGCCTGTTTCGGTTTGATATTTCGATATACATCGCTCACGGTAGCCAGAAGGGCGGTCACACTGGTCACGCCGGCGATGACGAAAAAGAGCATCATCATCCGTTTGAGGATCAAGTAAGCCGTCGACTCAACCGGCAGGAGCGCATCTATGGAGAGGTGAGCCAGCAGGATAGGGATGAACCAGCTCAGCCTGTCGAGGAAATTATTTCTCAGCAGGGCGTCGTCCCAGCGGTAGCGATTTGCTTTGATCCATGTGCGGCTGAGACTGAGCAGGATTCTCCTGATAATCAGTGTCGCGACGACCAGTACAAGTACTACGAGGGCGGCGTTGATGAGGATCGACAGCCACTCCGAGGTGGATTCGGCCAGGCCCTTCCTGTGCAGCAGATCATAAAGCCAGTTGCCTTCCATGGTTTCTCCAACTAAAGTAAAGAAGTAAGTGGGTCCGAGAATAGTTGTCTTATAAATAGTGTCGAATGTATACAACGTATAGCACCGACGTCAACAAACCTCAGAGATAAAAGGGTCGACCGTGCCGAAATCAGCCCTGGATGGATTTCTCTCCAACTATCCTGAAACCGTACTGCAGGCCCTCAACGACTGCGCTCGAACACGGGGGCACGACATCTATCTGGTCGGTGGCGCCCTGCGCGATCTGCTGATCAACGTCGTATCGGTGGACCTCGACTTTGCCGTGACCGAAGGGGCGATCGATTTCACCCATGAGGTGCGTGACCGTCTGGGCTGGGGCTCAGTGGTTATTCTTGACGAGGAAAACGATACTGCCCGGCTGGTGCTCGAGGAGCTGTCGCTCGATGTCGCCGGGTTCCGTAAAGGTGCCCGTACCATCGAAGAGGATCTGGTCAGGCGCGATTTTACCATCAACAGTCTGGCCGTGCAGCTCGACGATCTGGTACAGCCGGACCGGGAAGTGGAGATTATCGACCCGCTTGGCGGTTTCACCGACCTCAAACTCCGGGTAGTCCGGGCCTGCCCCGGCTGCTTTGATGACGATCCCCTGCGTTTGCTGAGGGCCTATCGGTTCGGAGCCCAGCTCGACTTCATGATTGAAGACCAGACGCGTGAGCAGATCGGCGCCAAGTCCGGTCTGATTGAAACCGTGGCGGCCGAACGCATCAGTTTCGAGCTTGAGCTGATTATGGCGACCACGCAGGCTTACAGGGCTTTCAAAGCCATGCAGGAAACGGATCTGCTCGGTCTGCTGATCCCTGAACTCTACGAAGGCGCAGGGGTCGACCAGCCGCCGTTCCATCACCTCGACGTTATGGAACACAATCTGCTCACCCTGGAATTTGTCGAACGTATTTTCGATCAGCCGGTCATTTACTTTCCCCGTGGCTACGACCTGGTGGATGAGATAGCCGGCGATGGTGAGGCCCTGTCGGCCCTGAAGTGGGCCGCGCTGTTCCACGACATCGGCAAGCCGGCGGCCAGAAAAGTGAATATCGATAAGAAGCGCCAGATCACCTTCTACAACCACGATGAGCAGGGGGCAGAGCAGGCCCGGCTGATCGCCGAGCGCTGGAAGTGGAGCCGGAGAAAGACCAAACGGATGGTCTCGCTGGTCTCCATGCATATGCATCCCTTCCATCTCAATAATGTGATGCAGGATCAGGAAGGAGTAAGTACCCGGGCAATGCAGAAGATCTGTAAGCGGGCAGGGGACAATCTTTATCCCTTGTTTCTGCTCGCCATGGCCGACAGTCTGGCCGGACAGGGACCGGAAAAACCAGCCCGCATTGAAGAACAGCTCGAACAGCTGTTTATCGAAGTGGCGCGCTTTTACCGGGAGACCATGGTACCTGCGGCGGCGGGCCCCAAGCTGTTAACCGGACATGACCTGATTACCGCATTCGACCTTGCACCAGGCCCTGAAATCGGCAGACTGCTGGAGGCGGTCGAAACGGCGGCCCTGGAGGGAGTGATCACCACCAGGGAAGAGGCCCTGGCCTGGGTTAAAAAAGATCTGGAATAAGACTGAGGGCGTGTCGATACAGGGCTCATTACAAAGGCCATACAGGACCGAATGGTCTTGCCAAAGAAGGGTAAATGGAATAAAGAGTGCGTAAAGTTCGGGACTACTATTTTAAGAAGGCCAAGAAAGAAAAATACCCGGCCAGGTCCGTTTTCAAGCTTGAGGAAATTCAGAAGAAATATCGCCTATTTCGCCGCGGAGACGCGGTCCTCGATCTGGGTTGTCACCCTGGTAGCTGGTCCCTCTATACGTCCGCTGTTGTTGGGCCGACGGGACTGGTAGTGGGGGTTGATCTGCAGGAGACCAGTAAGGACCCCAGAGAAGGAGGCTCCCCCATTCACTGGATTTGCGGTGACATTACAGATCCGGAGCTGATTGGCCGGATTCAGGCCGTCAGACCTGCTTTCAAGGCCGTCATCTCGGATATTGCCCCGAAAACCACAGGAAACCGCTGGGCGGATCACCAACATTCGATGAGACTGGTGATTCAGACACTGGAGCTGGCTCACCTTTTCCTGCATGAAAAAGGGCACTATCTGAGTAAAATATTCCAGGGAGAGGATATGCCTGAACTGGTCAACGACCTGAAAAAGCAGTTTAACTTCGTCAAAGTGATAAAACCCGAGAGCTCCCGCAAGGAGAGCCGGGAAGTTTTTCTGCTGGGCATGGAATTTCGCCGCTAGG
>CBFCWR010000390.1:0-2846 GCA_965601575.1 uncultured Desulfofustis sp.
CACACACAGACAGTAAACACGATTTTAGCTGATGGAATCTATCTTTGAGCGCGAGGAAGGGGGCCGGCCCGGCGAGCGCCGTGCGCCGCCGGGTCACGGGTGGATCAAAAAAGTCCCTTAGTAGCTGTCTGGTCCGAGGGTCACTTTTCCCCTGAAGGTCCAGTAGATCAACGAGGTGTAAGTCAATACCAGCGGCATGCCGATGGCCACGATAATCAAGCCGATCGTCAGAGTCAGCCGGCTCGAGGCGCCATTGAAAATGGTTATGCTGTAGGCCGCATTGTTGGCGGCAGGTACCAGGTTCGGGAACAGATTGGCGCTGAACAGAATGACCAGGGCGGCGATCACCAGGCAACTGCTGATGAAGGCATAAAAGGGTCGCTCCTGTTTTATCGCCCGCATGATGTTGGCGATGGCCAGCACATTGATCAAAGGAACGACCCAGAGTACCGGGGTGTCGCGGAAGTGCTGAAGAGACGCAGGCACGAACATGGTCGACCAGATGGTGACCACCACGAAGAAGAAGACGTAGACATACCATGATCCTTTCATCCAGCCGTAGAGCCGCTGCTGCAGGACGCCCTCGGTTTTCATGTAGAGATAGATGGAGCCGTGCATGGCCAGCAGGGCCACGGTGAAGAGTCCCACTACCAGACTGAAGCCGTTGACCAGATCGAGCATCGAGCCGAGGAAATCCCCCCGCTCCGAAATCGCCACACCCTGCATCAGTGCTCCCACGGCAACGCCGAACAGCAGGGCGGCCAGGGTTGAGCCGGCGAAAAAGAGAATATCCCAGAAATTGCGCCAGGCCGGACTCGTGCGCTTCGATCTGAACTCGAGCGAGACTGCCCGGAAAATCAGGGCGAAGAGCAACAGTACGAAGGGCAGGTAAAAGGTCGAGAAAATCGACGCGTACGCTTCAGGGAACATGGCGAACAGGGCGCCCCCGAAGGTAACCAGCCAGACTTCGTTGCCGTCCCAGAGCGGGCCGATGCTGTTCATCACCAGGCGCCTTTCGGTGTCATCTTTGGCCACAAAGGGATGCAGAAATCCCACTCCCAGGTCAAAACCGTCCAGAATCGCATAGCCAATCAGCAGGACATTGAGCAGGATAAACCAGATGACGCACAATAATTCGTAACTCATTTTAATCTCCTCTCACATGCTAAGACTGGCTGAGCCGGGCGTGCTGCCGCTCGGATGAAGCATCCTGAAAGCCGTGTTCGGTCCCATCTTCCGTTATATCTATCTCTTCCGGGCCGTTACGGATCTTGCGATCGAGCACAAAGATCCAGACAGCGGCCAAGCTGAGGTAGAGAATGGTGAAAAGGATCAGCGAGGTGGCGGCTTCCATGGCATTGACCGCGGGGCTCACCGCATTGACGGTACGCAACCCCTCACGCTCATCATATTCGTAGAAACCGTCTGATCCGACCACCAGGTCGCTGCCGTCTTCGTTCCAGAGCACCGGTGGGTGTACGATCCAGGGTTGACGGCCGACTTCGGCGCCAATCCAGCCGGCCTGGTTGGAGGCCATCACCAGACCGATGCCGAACACGAAGCACCACAACAGCCAACGCTTGTCGTTCAAGGTTCGGCGCCAGTTGTAATAGAGGCCGAGAACGGTGGCTATGATCATCAACCCGCCGATGCCGACCATGACGCGCCAGCTCATGTAGGAAAGCAGCAGCGGCGGGCGGTCCTCGGGTTTGAAACGGTCGAGGCCAACGACCGGTTTCGAAAAGGTAAGATCATCAAAGACCATGAAGCTCAAGCCCCCGGGGATACTGATATCAAAATCGATGCGGCCCTCCTTCTCGTTGGGCCAGCCAATCAGGTTGAGATCGGCCCGGCCGGTGTCGAAATGGGCCTCGAAACTAGCCAGTTTCGCAGGCTGGTAGCGGTAGACATTCTGGGCCTGGGTATGTCCATTGATGGCCAGGCCGAGCGATGAGATCAAAGCCAGTACCAGGGCGCCGTTAATCGAATGGCGGGCAAATTCATGGTGGCGGTTTTTCAGTATGAAGTAGGCCGATACGCTGAGCACGAAGAAGGCGCCGACAGCAAAACAGCCCAACAGCACATGGCTCAAGCGTTGAACAGTGGACGGGTTGAAGACCAGGTCGAGGAAATTGACGATTTCAGCCCGGCGCTGGACGACGCCGTCGATGACCCAGGGGGCCATCCCGGAACCGCTGTCACGCATGATGTCGACGACGTGATGGCCGGCCGGGGTCTGCTGCCAGCTGTTGGCTACGACGATCCACACCGAGGAGAAAATCGAACCAAGGGCAACCATGTAGACGCTGAAAAGATAGAAGCCGCGGCTCACCCGCTGGCGGCCAAAGGCGACGACGGCGAGGAACCCGGATTCAAGAAAGAAGGCGAAAATACCCTCGGCGGCCAGGGCGCTGCCGAAGACGTCGCCGACGAAGCGGGAGTAAGTCGCCCAGTTGGTACCAAACTGGAACTCCATGACGATGCCGCTGGCCACGCCGATGCCGAAGTTGAGCACGAAGATTTTCATCCAGAACTGGCAGGCGGCGGCGAAGACCGGCTTCTTGGTGAGATAAAAGCGTGTTTCCAGATAGGCGAGGATGATGCCGAGACCGATGGTCAGGGGCGGGAAGATGTAGTGAAACATTATGGTAAAGGCAAACTGCAGCCTGGACAGCAAAATGACCGTATCCATCAGTTGACTCCTCGAATTCTGTCTTTCACGACTTTGGAACCTCGCACCGATGAGGGCACAGGTTCACCCCTGCTGGACAAGTCTCACCGGTATACCCATCGTGTAAATAAAACCGAAAATCAATTTTTTGTCAGGTGATTGTTGGAGGTATGTA
>CBFCWR010000391.1:0-2841 GCA_965601575.1 uncultured Desulfofustis sp.
GGTACTCAACTTCTAAAAGCAGACGGTCGTTGTCGCCCGCGTCCTGAAACGAGGGAAAATCACCTGACTGATAGAGCACAATCCCCCCGGTCAATTTGAGGTTGTCCCGCACATCATATTCAAGCTGAAAGCGCTCAAATCCACCCTCTCCTGCGAAAATTCCATAAGAGGAAAAGAGCAGGGTCAGGTGCAGGGTGTCGTTGAGAAAGTCCTTGGTAAATCTGAAGGCGAACTGGGTCCAGTCTTCCTTCTGTCCATCGGGTGGTTCAGCCAATCGTTCGTCAAAATTTATAATGTGTCGGTTGGCAAACTCGAAGGTTATGGTCGTTTCGGAAAAACCTGAGTAATCGAAGCCAAGCAGAACGTCAAAGCGCTGCTTCTCCTCGTCGATGGTGGAGAACCTCAGACCGTCAGTAAGCGCTGCCTCGCCCTTGAGCAGCCAGTTGCCGAGGGCGTAATTAGCGGCGATACCGCCGAACAGCACCTTCTCATATTCTCGGGTGGCGACGGCAAGGTCAGAGAAATATGGCTGCCTGTCAAACACGTAGGCTCCGTAAAAGGCGATATCCCAACCGCTGAAAATACCGTTGAGACTCAAGGCCGCCTGCTGATTGTCCCAGCTTATCTCCGGCTCCTCGGGATCTGGCAAGGGTCGATCAAGAGGATAAAACTCGCCATTGAAGACCGGGAATTTATTGAACCGTGGCTCATGAATCACCATCCCCCCGAGGTTCCAGTTGCCCTGATAATAGTCGAGCTTGGTCATGGTTACCGGCAGCCGCAGAAACCTGATGTCAACCAGGCCCGGCAACCTGAGGTCGAGGGGGTTGAGAATATCGGTAATCCTGATGTTGTCAGATTTGCCCCAGACCACAATCTGACGGCCGATTTTGAGATCGAGTTTGGAACCCAGCCCGCCCTGCAGATAGGCTTCATCCAATCTTAACTCGCTCTCGTACTGGTCGAGAAATTCATCGGTATAGAATTGACGCTGACCATTGAGTTGGTAAGCCGCATCATAAAACATCGTAATGCCCACCCGCGCCTTCCACCCCTCGTAGCTGAGATCACTCAGCAACTCTCCTGCCCCTCTGAACATCGACAGTCCGCGATAATCCGGTTGGCCAGGCAGGGGCGCCGACTGGGAGAAATTTACGGTGGACTGAAGAGCCAGGCTGCCGCTCAACTCCAGCCATTCAGGCAGGACAGGACTATCCGGACGCTCAGGTAGGGGGCCCACTTCCTGTTCATCGCTGAAACCGCCCAATAAATCATCAAGATCTCCCTCATCCTTGTCCTCAACGAAAGGCGATGCATCATCCTCAAAACCGGACAACAGACTCTCAAGCTCATCAGCATGACTGTGTGAGCCAATGGTGTGAAACAGAACTGCAGCAGCTAGTAGCGAGATGACCCGTCTCATATTGTCAGCTGACTATAAACCTTTTTCCAACTGCCTGACTGAGAAGAGAGATTCATCCAGTTCCTGATTGTATTTGACGTTGTCCATGGTCAGGATTGTCCGGTGCAGTGTCCTTTTGTTCCGGGTGGTTTTCATCCAGGTTTCGAGCGCCACCCAGATCCCGTCGACCTGATCGAGTTTCTTAACTTCCATGTACTTGACCTTGTTGCCCGATTTCAGCACATGGATGGCCCTGACGACCATGTAGTTGTCCTGTCTGACATAGACAATCGACTTCTGGTAGCCATAGCGGTCTTCAACCGTTTTGGAGACGGGCAGCGCCTCGATGAGCCATACTTTATGCCCCTCGACCTCATCTTCCTTGAGCAGTTTGTAGGTCCATTCATCGACAACTCTTCTGGTCATGTCGGCATAGGAAAAATCGGACCCCATGAACGAGGACGACTTGTCGGATGTGGCGATACGCTTTGTTTTTCGCAGATCTGGCAGATAGAGCCACTGGTCGTCGTCTTTATCTCCCCCATAGTAGTCATAGGTAAGAAATCCCGTGTCCTTGACGTCTGCGGGAGAAAGAAAAAACTGCATCCGCAAGGTGTCTTTGCCCTTATCTTTGGAAAACATCTTTATCGTTCGTGAGCGCTCGTTGCCCTTCTGATCAATCAGCACCATTTCCAGGTCTGCAGTCTGATTATCACCATCATCGCGCGCATCTACCTGTTCCATGATAGCTCTGGCATCCGATTCTGCTGCTACGTGGATTGCGGTGGACAGTGAAAAACACACTACAACACAGATACAACTGGTAAGAATTTTCATATCATTCTCCTGCGCTAGAGATATTCACGGGGTTCCATCGGGTCTTGCTCTGCCGACGACAAGAGCCATCAGTGCAGGCGCCAGAATAAGATCAGCGCCAAGCGCGAGCAATATGGCGATACCGGTGAGCAGCCCGAAGTAAAACAAGTTGTTCATCGAAGCCAGGGTAAAGATAAAAAAGCCGATGGACAACACCACAGAAGTGGTCAGCATCGCCCTTCCGGCGGTCTGCAGGGTTCGATGTACGGCTTCGCGGACATCGCCGGTCAGTTCGAAGTACTTTTTAAAATTGTACATGAAATGAATGGTATCATCGACGGCAAGGCCAATGGCAATCGGAGCGATGAGCATGGTAAACATGTCGAATTGTATAGAGGCCAATCCCATGAATCCGACGATGCACATGATCGGTGTTAAATTGGGAATCATGCTTATGAAGCCAAGTTTAAGGTTGCCAATCAGAACGATCATCAAAAAAGTGATGATTACCAGTGCGATGATATAACTCTGGGCGGTGGAATAGATCGCTGCACTGATGATACGCCCAAATATGGACATGATCCCGGTAACGGTCACCTGCATTGGTTCTGCACCGTCTAGAC
>CBFCWR010000392.1:0-2837 GCA_965601575.1 uncultured Desulfofustis sp.
ATCTTTCCACATGATACAATCTCCACACTCGACGTATTTTCCTTCCCAATATCACTAGTACAATATATAGTTACACAACCCAGGCAGTGCGTAAAACAGAAGGGTATCACCATAACTCAGCCCTGATGGTAAATGCAAATATAATCGCGCCGGATAATTTTTCCCGCCGATTTAACAAGTACCGCGGATGAATTCATTACAGAATAACAATCACGACTATCCCTCCGATGGACCCAGTCCGATGCGGGTCCGCTATTTTCTGATTGTTTTCCTGATCTCGATTATCTTTCTCGGCCGTGTTCTCTATCCCTTCGTGTCGATCCTGGTGATGTCCTTCATTCTCACCACGCTGTTCCGACCGGCCTATCTGATTTTCAACAGAAGACTGCCGAGCACACCGTCCTCGCTGATCACCTGTCTGTTGATCACCGCCATCGTCTTTGTCCCTCTGGTCTTCTTCGTCACAGCTCTTTCCAACGAGGCTCTGACCGTTTACCAATGGGGCCGCGATAGTCGCGTCTGGCTCCAGGTACAAGTATTTACCCAAGAGAGTCCGATCGTCGCCCAGGCTCTCGAGTACCTCAACGAAGTGGGTTTTGAACTGGATCCTTCACAAATCTCTGACTCACTCTCCTATGTGGTCAAGATGGGTGGTCTGATGCTCTATAATCAGGCCAGTGGCTGGGCGGCCAACATCGCCCAATTCTTCTTTCTATTCGTCATGATGATCCTGGTGATCTTCTTCCTGCTCATCGATCTTCCCAAACTGCTCACCTACCTGATTCACCTGTCGCCATTGCCCGATGACGAGGATCGGTTATTGATAGAGAAATTTCAGGAGATCGCCACTGCGGTATTGAAAGGCAACGGTATCTGCGGGATCATTCAGGGGATACTGGGTGGCGCCGTATTTCATATCATGGGCTTGAACTCACCGATCCTGTGGGGTTTCATCATGGCGATTCTTGCCTTTCTGCCAATCTTCGGGATCGGGCTGGTCATGATTCCGGCAGCCATCATTATGGCCTTTAATGGCTACATCGGCGCCGGTATTTTCCTGTTCTGCTTCTATGCCTTTCTCTCTTTCTCGGTGGAATATCTGCTCAAACCCAAACTGGTCGGCGACCAGGTGCAGATGCATACTCTGCTGGTGTTCCTGTCGATTATCGGCGGTCTCAGCGTTTATGGAATTCTGGGCATAATCTATGGTCCCCTGATCGTGACCGCCTTTATCACCCTCTCAGAGATTTATCTCAAGAAATACGACTACTACGTCCAAAACTTCTAAAATTTCCAGCCTGAAACGGCCCTTTTGTCCGATCTCTCTAAGCGATGAAACCGAAATAAACTTCGGTTTCATCCGGGTTGGGCTAAAAATTTCGTCCTTGGCATAGTAACCATGTGCCTGCGGAAAAATTTCTCGCACGCCTCGATCTGCGAACAAAAATGTCTCGTTTCAGGCTGGAAATTTTCTCTTTTTTATGGGATGGCTGAGCCTCAGCTTTCCAGATACGCCTTGAATTTTGACAGCCCCTCTTCAATGGCAGCCAGTTCGATTCCTGAATAAGCCAGGCGCAAATACTTCCTTTTCTCTCCCGGCAAGGGCGTCCCGAAGTGGGACCTGGCGCACATTGACACCCCTGTGTGTTTCAGCACGTTCTCGATGAACTGCTGATAGGTGGAAAAACCTTTGTTGGCCATCGCCTCGGTAACATCGGGCCAGAGATAGAAAGTGGCATTGGGTCTGAAACAGGAGACGCCCTCGATGTCGTTGAGTAAATCGACACAGAGATCACGCCTTTGCTTCAGAGTATCGAGAATCTCAAGCACCGGCTGCTGATCGCCGCCGAGCGCATCGAGCGCCGCCCACTGGACAAACTGATTGGTGCAGGACTCGTCATTGACGTTTAGTTTCCCGATTATGGCGATGATCTCTTCGGGGCCAAGAGCCGCCCCAAGCCGCCAGCCGGTCATCGCAAATCTCTTGGAAAACGTATAGAGCACGACACTGCGTTCTTTCATCCCAGGTTCGGTGATGATCGAAGTGGAATTTCCGTCATAATGAATATCGAAATAGGCCTCATCGAGCAGCACCATGAGGTCGTGCGTAACTGCCAGTTCCGCTATTCGACGCCGATCATCTGCACTGCATTCTGCACTGGTGGGATTGTGCAGATCATTGACGATGAGTATTCTGGTCTTCTCGGTTATGGCTCGCTCGAGCTGATCTATGTCAAAGGTGAAATTGGACTCTCCCGGAACCGTTCCATAAGGAACTGCTACCCCGCCATGGAACTCTATCTGCGATTCGTAAATCGGAAATCCAGGATTGGGGTAGAGTACCTCGTCACCCGGGTTCATGACCGTCAGCAGAAATTTGGAGATCACCGGCTTGCCGCCCGGCTGTATAGCCACATTGGCTCCGGTATAGGAAGTTTCCCTGGTGCGGTTGAACTCCTCGGCGAGGGCTTCTCGAAGTTCGACGATGCCGACATTGGCGGTATACCCGGTCTTCCCCGCTTTTATGGCCCGGCATGCTGCATCGGTGATATGCGCCGGGGTGGCCAGATTGAGGTCGCCCAGATGGAAGGGATAGACCGTGTGACCTGCAGCAGCGTACGCCGCCGCCTGGCCGGCAACAACAAAGGCAGTTTCAACGCCGAGGTTCGCAACCCGATCGGCAAGCGTGAAGGCATGACTCATTTCCGAACTCTCCTCACTCGTTTTTTATTTCTCTCACACACGAGCCTTTTGCAAAACTAAGATTTTCGTTCAAAATCAAGGCATACGAGAAATTTTACCACAGGCATATGATTGATATTCCGAGGATAAAATTT
>CBFCWR010000393.1:0-2835 GCA_965601575.1 uncultured Desulfofustis sp.
GCGAGTATCCAGCTTTCCACCGAGGATGCCCCGCCAATTGCCGTCGTTAATGTGCAGGACATCACCGACCGGGTCAAATGGGAGGAAAAACTCATTTACCAGGCTAACTACGACCAGCTCACCGGTTTATACAATCGCCATTACATTCAATCCTACATGAATTTGGCCTTCTCCCGCGCCGCACGGTACAAAAAGAAAGTAGCGCTTCTCTATTTCGACCTTGATCATTTTAAAGATATCAACGATTCACTGGGTCACGACACCGGTGACCTGGTGCTGCAGGAAAGCGCCAACCGCATTTCGACACTTTTGCGCGAGAGTGATACCGCCGCCCGAACCGGTGGAGATGAATTTACGATATTTCTCGAAAACCTCGAGGAAAGCCAACATGCCGGGATGGTCGCCAGCAGAATTGTGAAGATACTGCAGAAACCTTTCCGACTCAAAGGTCATGAAATTTACGCGACCGTAAGCGTGGGCATCAGTATCTTCCCGGATGATGGCAAAAGTAGCGACGAAATCATGCAATGCGCCGATATGGCAATGTATCAGGCCAAGAAAGACGGGCGCAACATGTACCGATATTTCTCTAAGGAGATGCGGCACATATCGGAGCAGCAGGTGCAAATTACCAGTCATTTGCGCTATGCAATCAGCAAGGATGAACTCTCGCTTGTCTACCAGCCAAAAATCGATGCGGCAAGTAACAGAATCGTTGGCGCCGAGGCGCTTCTGAGGTGGAAGAATTGCGAACTCGGCAAGGTCCCCCCGAACGTCTTCATCCCACTGGCCGAGAATCTTGGCATCATCCAGGAATTTGGTGACTGGGTGCTGGAACATGCCTGTAAAGAAGCCGCCTCATGGAAAGATTTGACCGATAACCGGCTGGCTGTTTCTGTCAATGTCTCGCCTCAGCAATTTCGAACGGATTCTCTTCTGAAATCAGTAGATAGGGCCATAGCTAAAAGCGGCCTTGCCTACCACCATCTAGAACTTGAAATAACGGAGACTCTGTTACTGCAGGACTCGGACGTACCGCTATCCATATTGGAACAACTGCATCAACGCGGCATCATTCTCTCGCTGGATGATTTTGGAACGGGGTATTCGTCATTGAATTATTTAAGACGCTTTCCGCTGCAGGTATTAAAGATTGACCGGAGCTTTATCAAAGACCTTGATGCAGAGAATAGTCACAAAGTCTTGGTTGATACCATCATTGCCATGGCCCACAGTCTGAAACTCGAGGTGGTGGCGGAAGGTGTCGAAACTCAGCAGCAGCTTGACTACCTGCGCAGCCGCAATGTCAACATTATTCAAGGCTATCTTTACAGTCCGCCCATTCCAGCCGAAAAATTCCGTTCCCTTCTGACAATCTAAAGCTGTAACTCACCTAAAGGACTCAATCGGAAGCAAGTTCCGCGCTGCGCTCGTGATCGGCTTCGCGCCGTATCAGCTTGATAAAGAGTGAGACAGGCCACCACACGGCACTGGCCTAGCCGGTCTCCCGCGCAGCTCGCAGTTTCTGTAAGGCTTGTTCGGCTGCGATGGTAATCGGCTCGGCACTTGGCTCCGAACTGATATCCGGATTGCAGGCTGAGGTGAACGTGGTCAGATCACGGATCGTTTTGCCGCCAAGAATAAAAGCGCTTATCGCATCAATCTCACGGGCCGGTGCGACGGCGTGGCTGACGATCTGCCCGCCGATCAGCCTGGTGGTGCTGCGGTCGAATACCAGCTTGATTTTCCACGGCTTGACACCGGGAATCATGTTATGTCTGCTCCTTGAATCGACAACCGCGCTGATTGTTTCAAAGCCCTCACTGGTGGCTTTTTCCTCGGTAAAACCGGTGGCGGTTACGGTTAAATCGAACATTTTACAGCCTCCCGCATCCAACACTCCCGGGAACGGGATGTCATAGCCAGCCAGTCTCTTGGCGGCAAGGCGCCCCTGCACGACTGCAGGTCCCCTGAGTTGACCTGGAGTCGGCTTGCGGGTGATGAAACTGAACTTCTCCACACAATCACCACCGGCGAGAATGTCGGGGTTTGAGGTCTCCTGAAACTCGTTCACCTTGATACCGAAGGTGCCCAGCTCCAGCCCTATCTGCCTGGCCAGCTCAATGTTGGGCCGGACACCGACATTCATGAATACCGCATCAGCTTCGATTTGTTCACCACTGGCAAGACACACAGCTGAGACGCGCCCCTGCGAACCGATTATCTTCTCCACTTTTTTATCAGTGAGCAGTTTCAGCCCCTTTTCTTCCAGATAGTCTCTGACGACGCTGGCCATATCATTGTCCAGCATCAAGGGCAGGGGGCGATCCATCAGTTCGAGAACCGAAATGTCATAGTCGGGATTGGCCTCAGCAAGCAATGATGCTATTTCCATGCTGATAAAGCCTGCTCCCACAAAAACAATTTTCTTACTGTGATTATCGGTCAAATAGGTTTTGATCCCGGCTGCATCAGCCAATCCCCGGAGGGTCATGACCCCTTCAAGCTCGCAGCCCTCGATTGGCGGGAGGAAGGCATGGGAACCGGTGGCCAGAAATAATTTATCGTAGCTGAGCTCCTGTCCCCCCTTGCTGCGTACCTTCTTATCGTCAGGGGATACCTGCACCACTTCGTCGTGGATTACTCTGATGCCGCCGGATTCCAGCATGGTATCCGGGACCACTATGGATTTGTCAGCGACCAGACCGGCCGTTACATGAGGCAACGCTCATCTGACGATGAAAAACTCTTCTTTTCTGACCACCGTGACATCAATGCCAGGCATCAATTTTTTGGCCATCATTGCAGCCGGACCACCGGCACCGCTGCATCCCA
>CBFCWR010000394.1:0-2826 GCA_965601575.1 uncultured Desulfofustis sp.
TAATTGTCTGGGGCTGCATTGTGAGGCCCAACGGAGCGCTGAAAACGCTTACCGATCGCCACAGGTCGCGCAGCGACCGTCATCTGAACGGTTTTTCAGCGCGGAGTTGAAAAGGCCGAGTGCAGCAGCGTCGGCAGGATTGACATCTCCTTTCTAGTCCACCACTTCCTGGATCCAGGCCAGGGCGGCGGCTACCTTGGGAAAGCCGATAGTCGACACCAGCACCAGCAGCGCATGCTCGATCTCCTGGCGGCTGGCGCCGGCACCGAGCGCCCGCTTGGCATGGGAATTAACCGCCCCGGTGGACCCCATCGCGGCAGCCACACCAAGCTGGATCAGCTCGGTGGTCTTTTTATCCAGTGGGCCTGCCTGGCGTACCGTGGCGCCAAGATTCTCAACCGCGTCAAGAACTTCGGGAAAGTTCGATTTCAGGTAGTGGTAGTGTGTGCTGATCTTTTTCTTCTCGCTCATTTGTTGCCTCTGGTTGGAGTGGGTTTCATCCGACACTAATCACGATCGGAAGAATTGGCGCAGCCCTCTCGCACAGCCCCTCCTCTTTTCCATGATTATTGATCCCCGGCCCTGCTCTTTTCAAAGCCGATGACGAAGGCCAGCAGAGACGGAATGACGAACAGGGTGAAGACCGTCGACAGGGCAAGGCCGCCCAGGAGTATGGAGCCAAGCCCGCGATAAAGCTCGGAGCCGGACCCGGTGGAAAGAACCAGCGGAGTCATGGCCAGAATCGAGGTGGTCGCGCTCATGAAGATAGGTCTGATCCTGGTCCGCACCGCATCTGAGATCGCAGGAATGCCGACCATCCCGTTATAGCGGACGTTATTCAGGGATTGGTGGACAATGAGAATGGCGTTATTGACCACGGTACCGATTAATATGATGAAGCCGAGCATGGCAAGAATGTCGAAGCCTTGCGGTGCCACGAAGGTGTTGACGGCCAGCAGTCCGATAAAGCCGCCTGCGGCAGCCAGCGGTACGGTGAAGAGGATAATAAACGGGTAGATAAAGTTTTCGAACAGTGCTGCCATCAACAGATAGGTAATCAGCAGGGCGAGCAGCAGGTTCCACTGCAATGCTTTGCCCGTTTCCACCAGTTTATCGGCATTGCCGCCGATATTGATTTGCAGGCCGTCGAGCTGTCCTGCCTGCTGCAGAGCTCCGATAATATCGTTCTCGACGATGTTGATTGCATCCGCGAGCGCAAGGTCATTCGGTGGAGTGACCTGCAGAGTTATGGTGCGCTTGCGCTCGAGATGCTTGATCTGGGGCATACCTCCGCCATACTCGAGGGTGGCCACATCTCCGACCTTGATGAGATCGCCGAAGCGATTGACAATGGTGGCGTTCATCAATTCTTCCGGTGAGTCAAACCGCTCGTCGCTGCCTTTGAGCACGAGATCGATCTGTTTGATCCCAGCCGGCCGATAATCATCTATCTTCCTGCCGTCCATGAGGATATCGACGTAGATGCCGAGATCACGTTCGCTCAATCCGTTGGCCGCCAATCGTTCTTTGATAGGTATTACGCGAATTTCGGGATAACTGGTTTCCATGGACGGAATCGGGCGGGTCTGAGCCCCCTGTATGTTCTGCGCAATGGAGCCGAATATGGCCCTGGCCCCGCCGACGATTTGGTCGATATCTTCTCCGGAAATATTGACATCGATGGACCTGCCTCCTCCCAGCTCCGACTGAAAAATCCCGATCTGGATGGAAACCCCGAAATAGCCGGGGATCGAGTTCATGATTTTCATGAACAGGGGCATCAGCTCCCGGGCCCTGGTTTCGTTTACAGACTGGGCGCCGAACATGGTGAAACGGTCTGCGCCGACGTAAAACATCTGCTTGATCGGCGGGATGCCCATGGGATTGTCTTCCTCGTAAAAAGCTTCAGCCTGGGCAAAAATATTGTCGCCTATTTCCTTGTACTTATCTATCGAGTAGCCCGGTGGCGGTATGAGGATGTTGAGAACCAGGTTGCGGTTGCCCTGGGGCAGATATTCGGCGCTGGGACGCAACCAGAAGACGATGCCGATGGACAGGGTGGTGAACAGCACGATGGTGACCACTCGGGTGAACACATTGGTCAGACAGACCCTGGAAAAGGCCATGATGACCCTCACGAAAAAAGGTCCAACTACCGATTTCTGCAGCCAGTTTTCCGTTCTCTTCTCATGCTTCTTGTAGAGCAGATTGATCAGGGTGGGTATGACAGTTATGGACACCATGAAACTGATCATGATAGAGAAAGTAATGGCAATGGCGATATCGCGGAACAGCTGGCCGGCTTCCTCCCGCATGAAGATAACCGGCAGAAAGACAGCCACCGTCGTTGCCGTCGAAGCAAAGACTGCTCCCCAGATCTCCTTGGTACCGTCAAGGGCCGCATCATAGGCGTTCTTGCCCAGTTTTCGATGCCGGTCGATATTCTCCAGCACGACAATCGAGTTGTCGACCAGCATACCAACGGCAAAGGAAATACCGGCCAGACTGACGACATTGAAACTGCGATTACTGAGCCACAGAAAAATGAAGCAGCCGATGACCGAGATTGGTATCGCCAGCGCGGTGGTGAGCGTTGACCTGACACTGCGCAGAAACGTCATCAACACGGTGATGGCGAGCAGACCGCCGATCAGCACGTTCTGCTTCACCAGGTTGATGGCGGTGATGATATAAGGTCTCTCGTCGTAGAGCAGTTCCAGGTGGAGCCCCTGCTCAGCGAGGATGGTGTCGTTGAGCTGGTTGACAGCCAGTTCTATGTTATCTGTCATCTCCAGCACGTTGGCCCCTTGTTCCTTGAGTACCGCG
>CBFCWR010000395.1:0-2813 GCA_965601575.1 uncultured Desulfofustis sp.
CCCAGGAGGCTCTTTAGTGATCACGTTCGGCTTTTCTTCCCAGGTTGCAGCGCTGGTCTTTACTCTGCTGTCGATGGGGTTGTTCTTGTGCGGCCTGTCCCGCAACAACGTCCGCTTGGTGCAGGCCGGAAAGCGGTCTCTGCTCAGCGCCGCAATCGCAATCACCCTGGCATCAATCGCTCTGCTCTACCTCTTCTTGACCGACGCCTTTTCTGTGGAGTACGTAGCCTCATATTCCGACCGGGCGTTGCCGCTGTTCTACAAGGCCACAGCATTCTGGGCCGGACAGAAGGGATCACTACTTTTCTGGGCCTGGATTTTGGGTATTTTTATCTCCCTGGTGATTTTCAACAACCGCAAAGAGGCTGATGACCAGAACACTCCCTATGTCTATCTCGTCCTGGCTGGAACCCTGGCTTTTTTCCTTTTTCTGCTTAGTTCCGTCAGCAGCCCGTTCGATACCCTCGGATTCATGCCGCGTGATGGTAAGGGGTTGAACCCAATGCTGCAAAACCCGGGGATGATTTTCCATCCGCCGGCCCTGTTTATCGGCTATATCGGCTTCACTGTCCCCTTCGCCTATGCGATTGCTGCGATGATCACCGGTAATACCGGGGCTGACTGGATCCGCAAGACCCGAGCCTGGAATGTGATTTCCTGGGTCTTTCTATCGATCGGCATCATCCTCGGGGGACAGTGGGCCTACGTGGAGCTGGGCTGGGGCGGCTACTGGGCTTGGGACCCGGTGGAAAATGCTTCCTTCATCCCCTGGCTGGTGTCTACTGCGTTTATCCATACGGCTGTTATCCAGGAGCGGCGCGGGGTCATGAAGGTCTGGAACATGGTACTGATCCAACTCACCTTTCTGCTTTGCATCTTTGGTACTTACCTGGTTCGCAGTGGCATTCTGCAGTCGGTTCACGATTTCGGTCCGACCGGGTTGGGGGGTTATTTCCTGGTCTTCATGATCGTCACCATGTTCGGAGGCATCTACCTTCTGGCAGAGAGCTACAATGAATTCAAGACCGACGGCAGTATCGAGTCCTACTTGTCGCGGGAAAGCACCTTCTTGTTCAACAATGTGGTGTTGCTGGCGCTGGCGTTTGCCACCCTGCTGGGCACGATATTCCCGATTCTGTCGGAAATCGTGACGGGCAACAAGATCACCGTTGGTCAACCCTTCTTCAACCAGGTCAATACACCGTTGTTTTTGACTCTGGTACTGCTGACCGGCATTTGCCCGCTGATAGGCTGGCGGAAAGCCTCGGCAACCAACCTGAGGCGTAACTTCCTGCGTCCGGCCCTGGTGGCGGTCATCTCGGGGGGGGTGCTGGCGGCCTTCGGCGTCACCAAGCCCTACGCCTTGCTTGGTTTTACACTCTCTGTCTTTGTCGGCGCCACCATTGCCCAGGAATACCTGACGGCCATGCTGTCGCGGAAAAAGCTGACTGGGGAGTCTTCCCTTGCGGCCGGATTCAGGCTGCTCTGGAAGATGCGCCGCCGCTACGGCGGCCATATCGTCCATTTCGGCTTGGCCATGATGGTCGTGGGAATCACCGCCTCTTCAGCTTACAAGCTTGAAAATCAGGGAACCCTGCGTCAAGGGGAAACCATCAGCATCGGAGACTTCGATCTGAAGTATGAAGGTTTTCGTCAATATGAGAAATACAATCGCACCATCTATGCCGCGACTCTCGGGGTTTATCGCGACGGCAGCCGGATTGACGAGCTTGACGCAGAACGGCGTTACTACATCAACTCCGATCGGCCGACCACCGAGGTGGCCATTCGCTCGACGCTGGCTGAAGACCTTTATGTCACCATGCCTGGGATTAGCAATGACAACGAGATCACCCTCAAGGTGGCGGTCAACCCATTGCTGATCTGGATCTGGATCGGCAGTTTCACGATGGTTATCGGCGGGATTTTTGCGATCATTCCTTCACGGAGGCAAGCCTAATGAACAGAAACAGCTTACGAGTCCTCTCTGCGGTTCTACCGGCTCTGGCCGTATTGCTGCTGGTGCCTGCGAACGGTTTCGCGGAACTGACACAAAGCGAAGTTACCGAGAGTTTGTACTGCGCCGCCTGCCTGGGTGAAATGGATCTTGCCACCTGTAACGACAGCACGGCGATCCAGATGCGCTCTGTCGTCGATCAGATGATCGGTCAGGGCAAGAACAAGCAGGAAATTCTCGACTATTTTGTCGCCCAGTACGGCGACAACATCCTTACCGCATTGCCGAAAAAAGGTTTTAATCTAATTGCCTATACCGGACCGTTTATCAGCCTGCTTGTCGGCATTTTGGTGGCAGTGCTGATTATCCGCCGTTGGGGGGCAGCGGGACGCCGAGCGTCCACAGGAGATGGGACGACTGGTCAATCAACCCGGCTTGATGAAAAAACGCGGCTGCAAATAGAAAAAGAACTGTCGGCACTGGATGAGGAGAATTGATTGATGGGAATCGTGATGATACTGGCCGTCAGTGCATTACTGCTGGCCTATACCCTGCAGCCGGTTTTTCGCCCGGCAAAGCCCTTGATGCTCGAGATCGATGCGCAACAAAGGCGCCGGGAGGCACTGGAACAGGAGAAAAAGCACAATCTCAAGGCGATCAAGGATATCGATTTCGAATTGGCGACCGGCAAGATCAGCGCCGCCGATCACGAAACGCTGAGAGCCCTGTACAGCCTGAAGGCAGCGGAAGCGATCGAAGCCGAAAAGCGTTTAGATGAAGGGCATAAAGGGTAAGTCCGGCATGGGCGGATCATCCGTATTCCTGACCGTCAGCGGACTGTGCAAATCTTACGGCA
>CBFCWR010000396.1:0-2806 GCA_965601575.1 uncultured Desulfofustis sp.
AATTTCTCGCATGCCTTGATTTTGAACGAAAATCTTAGTTTTGCAAAAGGCTCGCTTATTTAACTATTTTCCCCATGAACGCAGGCTAGCGTTCCTGTCTGGCCGGCACCACTAATAGACGGGGGATCAGGACCTCCTGCGGCTGCTCCAGGATGAATTCGATGCAGCGGGCGATGTCATCAGCTTCGATCAGGCCGTTTTCAGGCTTGAATTGCTTTTCCTCGGGCCAGTGACTGAACAACTCCGTTTTGGTTCTGCCGGGCTCTATTGCTGTTACCTTGACCCCGGTTCCCGCCAGTTCCATCCTCAAGGCATCGGTGAATGCTTCCACCGCGAACTTGGTTCCATTGTAGGCACCGATTTCCGGAAACGCCTTCAACCCGGCCAAGCTCGACGAGTTGATCAGAAACCCGCTGCCCTGGCGCTTCATGTGTCGCAGTACCAGATAACTCATGCGGACCACAGACTCGAAATTGAGGCGGACCATTTGACACAGGGTTTCGATGTCGACCTCGTCGATACCGCCGATATGCATCACCCCCGCATTGTTGAACAGGACATCGACCCTGCCGAACTCTGAAAAGGCCATATCGAGTACCTTCTGCGGTGTCTCCGGCTCGATCATGTCGCCCGTCACGCACACGGCAGTGCTAAGCTCAGCAGCCAGCGCCTCCAGCTTGTCTTCGCTTCTGGCATTGAGGACAAATTTAACTCCCGCCCGATCCAATCTCCTGGCGGTGGCCATTCCGATACCCGAGCTGGCACCGGTGATTACCATTATTTTATCTTTAAGATCCATAGCTTCCCCCCTCCGTCGGTTTGATTTATGATCATTGCCTGGTTACTATGATAGATGTAGTTGAAGGCTGAACATCTCCAATCGCAGTCTGGGGCAATTGCATGTATTTTTCAACCCCTTTCTGATATAGTGATGCGTATGAAATTTCTGTTACAAATTCTTGTTCTCGTTTTCTTTCTCAGCGGCTGTGCAACCAGCCCCACCGGTCGCAACCAGCTCATGCTGGTTTCGCCTGAGGCTGCCATTGTCGCTTCCCAGAAGGCTTATGTCCAGACGCTGCAACCACTTGCCAAGGAAGGTAAAATTGACTCCGACCCGGCGGTCGCCGAACGGGTCAGAACCATCACCGGGCGGATTATTTACCAGGCCATCGAGCTCTATCCACACACCAGAAACTGGGATTGGGCGATTAAGGTGATCGATGACCCTGAGATGGTCAATGCCTGGTGCATGGCGGGTGGCAAGATGGCAATTTACACGGGGCTGCTCAACAAAGTGGATCCCACCGACGATGAACTGGCCCAGGTACTGGCCCATGAAATCTCCCATGCGCTGGCCAATCATACGGCTGAGAGAATGTCGGTGGCCATGGCCTCTCAGCTTGGTGTCGTCGGCATAGGCATTGCCACCAGGAACAGTGGGTACGGCGGAGCAGCCCTGACGGGCAGTGCCCTGGCCGCCGCTCTGGCGATACAACTTCCAAACAGCAGGTCTTCTGAATCTGAAGCCGATATCATGGGAATGGATTTAGCAGCCAGGGCCGGTTACGATCCCAGGGCCGCGGCAACGCTCTGGCAAAAAATGGAAAAAGCTGGTGGGAGCGGTCCGGCCGAGTTCCTTTCGACCCACCCGGCCCCAGCAAACAGACAGCGTACTCTGAAAAATGCGGCCCCGGAGTACATGGTCCTCTACCTGGACCCCAAACCCAGGCCGATCTATCAATTCAGAAGCTGACTTCCTCTGACATGCAAGTCGTCACCACCCATAAAAACAGTGATTTCGACGCCTTGGCTTCGGTTATCGGCGCCACTCTTCTCTACCCGAACTCCGTGGGGGTGATTCCCACTTCAGTAAACAACAACGTTGCCAAGTTTCTCTCCACCCATAAAACAGCGTTCAATATCATCCTCCCCAGTGAGGTCAAGTTCGATGATGTTACCCGGCTTATAGTCGTCGATACCGACCAATGGCGGCGTCTCGATCGCATGGATAAACTCAGGGATCGCGACGATGTGGAGGTTCTGCTCTGGGATCACCACCTGAACGGCGGTGACATTAAAGCTGATTTTCGTTGTCAGGAGCCGGTCGGCGCCACGGTGACGCTTCTGGTCAGGGAAATGAAGCGGCGGAAGATGGACCTCAACGCCCTTGTTTCCACCGTGCTGTTGATAGGACTGTACGAAGATACCGGCCACCTCAGTTATCCCTCTACCACGGCCGAGGATGCCGCCGCCGCTTCCTATCTGCTGGCCAACGGAGCCGATCTCAACGTTGCCTCATTCTTCCTCAATCCACCATACGAGGAGCTGCAGAGAGATATTCTTCTGGCCATGATGCAGGATACCGAAAAAATCGCCTTGAACCACCTCACTGTCGGTATCAATATTCTCAAGCCTGACAAAAAGGTTCCGATGCTGGCAGCGATTGTCAGTATGTATCGCACCATTATCAATGCCGATGCCGTCTTCGTTATCTGCGTCAACGATGAAAAATCATGTACCATAATCGGTCGCAGCGGAGCCGGGCGGATTATCGATGTGGGCAAAATTCTGAAAAATTTCGGTGGCGGCGGGCATCCCGGCGCGGGCTCGGCCACCACTCGAAATGGCGACTTCCAGCCCAGGCAGATCAAGGAAAAACTTATCGAGCTGATCAGGAGCACTAAAGTCGGCGGTGTTACCATCGCCGATCTGATGTCCTTTCCGGTCACCATGGTCGATGGTTCAACACCCATGCACGAGATCAGAGATATGATGCAGGAGCAGAATATAAGAGGAATCCTGGTCG
>CBFCWR010000397.1:0-2780 GCA_965601575.1 uncultured Desulfofustis sp.
CCGATGTGTCCGTGGTCCATGCCGGCTATGCCAAATATCGGCATGAACTTCTGAACATGGGGGTTGAACTCTATGAACTCAACCGTGATCTGAGTGGCGCCGAAAGCAACAAGAGATGGAAATCCTACCAGTCCAAAGCCAGTCTTCACGCCAAATGTTTCGTGGTTGACCGTTCCCTGACCTTTATAGGCTCTTTGAACCTCGACCCGCGTTCAGTTATCCAGAACACAGAAATCGGCATGGTTATCGAATCCGATCTGATCGCTGGCAAGATTGCCTCGTTCATCGATAGAGAAATCGCCGGGCTGGCATTCAAACTGGAGTTGGTACAAGGCTACGAGGGCAGCCGCCATATCGTCTGGCACGGCCTGGTCGACGGCCGGCAGCGAACCCTCAAAGCCGAACCGTACACCAGTTTCTGGCAGCGCTTCATGGTGGGCATGATGCGCTTGCTGCCGATCGAATCTCAATTATAGCAAGGTGAGCCATTTGCAAAACGATCTTTTCGCCCAGACTCTGCGTTATGCTCGAAATTTTATCCTCGGAATATCAACCATATGCCTGTGGTAAAATTTCTCGCATGCCTTGATTTTGAACGAAAATCTTAGTTTTGCAAAAGGCTCGGGTAAGATTCAAAAAAATCTCTTCGCCCGATTTCTGCGTCAGGTGAGAATTTTGACCTTGGATGTAGCCATATGGTGGTGGTAGAGTTTCTGTCCGCGCCTTGATATTGATCATATTTTTCAGGTCACCGCTATTCGTCGCCTACTATAAAATTATCCAGATATTACATGACAAGACAAATCCTGATAACCGTGCTGTTATCGGTGTTTATAGCACTCTTGGGCGTCGGCATCATTATCCCGGTAATGCCTGTGTTCGCCACCGAACTGGGTGCCAGCGGATTTGCCCTGGGGATGATTATCGCGGTGTTTTCGGTGAGCAGGGGAATTTTGCAGCCGGTGATCGGCAGCCTGTCCGACCGCCTGGGCCGCAAGGGTTTTCTGGTGGCGGGACTGTTCGTCTACGGTTTGGTCGGTCTGCTCATTCCCCAGGCGGGAAGCGTCTTTCATCTTTTGCTGATCAGGGGTTTCCAGGGAGTGGGATCGGCCATGATCGTACCCATCGGTATGGCCTACATGTCGATTCTTGCCCCGCCCGGCCACGAAGGCAGATATCAAAGCTACCTGAACATCGCCATATTCTGCGGCATCGGCTGCGGTCCTGTGATTGGCGGTATCGTTGCCGACCTGCTCAGTTTCGAGTCGGTGTTTTACCTGATGGCAGTCCTCAGTTTCGGTGCTTTTCTGCTGGTCCTCAGGAACATGCCGGCCCAGCACTCCCAGAGTTCGAAGGCGGCTGCGGGATTGTTGAAAAGTATGGGGCTGATGTTACAGAGCCGGCTGACGCTGGGTATTCTGCTGGCCCGCTTTGTGACTATGATCATCATGGTGCCTTCCATGGCTTTTTTGCCGCTGCTGATGACCCGGACCATCGAGGCGACAGGCCTGCAGATCGGCCTGGTCATCGCCTGTCGGACCCTGGTCAATGCCCTCCTGCAGGTACCTGCCGGCAGGGTGGCCGACAGGTCCAATAAATTGGTTCTGCTGCTCATGGGCTGCCTCTGGCTGAGCGGGGTGATTATGGTAATTCCATTCATGCAAAGTTTCATGATGTTTCTGATTACCTATTGTCTGCTGGGGCTGGGCGAGGCAATTATCTGGCCGGTCCTGGGGGCCTACGCATCGATAGAGGGCAGGCGGCGTTATGGCCACGGGACCATGATGGGGGTCTTCAGCCTGGCCATGAGCGGAGGTATTATGACCGGAGCGATGCTGGCCGGTTTCAGCATGGATGCCTGGGGTATTGAATTTGCCTATTTTGTCACTGCCGGTACCGTATTTATCGGAGCTGTCTGCGCGGTGATAATGATTGGTACGAGTGCAAAGAAGGAGAGCGAGCTCCCGCACATGGAACAAACCGATTTGCACGGCGCAGAGAGTAGTGTGGGGACCGGCTGAGAAAAATGGAAATATCCTACACCACAAGCTGCAACGCAATAGATTGGCACCGAGTCAGGGAGATTCTGAAAACGGTTGGCATGGGGCATCACTCGGTGCAGAGCCATCAAAAAGCATTCGAAGCCAGCCACACAACCATTTTTGCCCACCATGGTGACCAGTTGGTGGGTTTTGGCCGGGCCCTTTCCGATGGTCAGTATCAGGCGGCAATCTATGATTGTGCAGTAGTCCCTGAGTTGCAGGGACATGGTATCGGATCAGAGATCATTCGACTGATAGTTTCGCACGTCTCGCATTGCAATATCATTCTTTATGCCTCCCCCGGCAGGGAGGGATTCTACAAGCGACATGGGTTCGCCAAAATGAAAACCGGCATGGCATTGTTCCTGGAAATGGTCTCCAAACGTGAGCGCGGTTTTATTGAGTAATTGTTGGAGCACAAGATGGGTGGCTGCAATTATCCTCGACATGCGCGTGTCGCGCTTATCGCCTGCGAAATAATGAAGGCGGAAATAGAAGTGGTGGCGCACGATCTGGACCGTGTCGAGACGCACTATCTCGATCAGGGGCTCCACCGCACTCCCATGCAGATGGCGGAACGGATCCAGGACGTAATTGATTCCCTGGATAGTAGAATTGAGGTGACGGTGCTGGGCTATGGACTGTGCGCCAACGGCATCGTAGGCGTAAAGGCTCGGCGCAGCGATCTGATCGTACCCCGCTGTCATGACTGTATCGGTTTTTTCCTTGGCTCTCCAC
>CBFCWR010000398.1:0-2768 GCA_965601575.1 uncultured Desulfofustis sp.
GATATCTGGCACCAACACTTATTCAACAAAAAGCGATTCAGCCCATACTGGATGGGCGGGATCTATTGGGGCTTGCCCAAACCGGCACTGGTAAAACAGCCGCGTTCGTCCTGCCCATACTGCAGCGTCTTAGTTCCAGGCCTTCATCCACCTCGGTGCAGGCCTTGATTATCGCACCGACCAGAGAACTGGCTGAACAGACTCACCACTATATCGGCTCTTTCACTAAGGGGCTCAAACTGCATTCCTGTGTAATCTACGGAGGGGTGGGCAAAGAGCCACAAATCAAGAAATTAAAAAGAGGGGTGCAGATCGTAGTGGCTTGCCCAGGACGACTTCTGGACCTGGCAAATGATGGAGCGATAGATTTATCCAAAGTGGATACCCTGGTTCTTGATGAAGCCGATCAAATGCTTGACAAGGGATTTCTGCCGGATATCAAGCGGATCATCAAACTGCTTCCCTCGCGCAGGCAGAACCTGGTGTTCTCGGCGACCATGCCTGTGGAAGTTCGTTCCCTCGTCAACAAGATACTGGTTAATCCTGTCGAGGTGAATGCGAACCATACCAAGCCGGTCAAAAATATCTCTCACACGTTTTACCGGGTGGATAAACAGCGCAAAACCACGCTGCTCAGATCCATCCTGAAAGAACAACAGGTCGATACGGCAATTGTATTCACCAGGACCAAGCATAAAGCCAGAAGCCTTGCCCGGATTCTGGATAAGCAGGGATTCAAAGCCACGTCAATTCAGGGCAACCTCTCACAGCAGCAGCGGCAGCGAGCCCTGGACGGTTTTAAGAACGGGATTTATGACATCCTGGTGGCCACCGATATTGCGGCACGGGGAATAGATGTGGCCGCCATTTCCCATATCATCAACTACGACATGCCCGGAACCTCAGAGGCCTATACGCACAGGGCCGGCAGGACGGGCAGGGCTGATCAGTCAGGAGAGGCGCTTACCTTTACCACCGTCGAGGATCTCAAAATGGTTGAGAATCTGAAGCGGTCTCTTGAGGGTAAACTGGTCTACATAGACTCCACCGTTTCAGACCCTGAAGCCGATGCGCTCAGGACGAGTCCCGGAGAAATAAAGAAATCAGCGCCGCCAAGAAAGACCAACCGGAAAACCAGAGGCAAGAGGTCGTCCCAGCGGAATCGTATGGCTGCATTTGATTTCGGAATTTAAGACTCAACAGGAGCTTCTTCCGATCCCTGCACAGTCAGCGGCAATGACCTTTGCATCTCAGTGAGATGTGCTCATGAACCGGAATGTGTGAATGAAAATAGCCATAATCATACCGAAAAACGCGGTTGAGCAGAAACCGAGTTTTTACAGCTATAGTTTCTATAAATCCTTCCTCTTCACCAATAAGCACTTCTCCTATATGCTTGCGGCCCCGGTGTTGACGTCTTTGACGCCTGCGGAGCATGAGGTGCGGGTTTTCGACGAGAACATCGAGCGGATTGATTATGACTGGCCCGCGGATCTCGCCGGCATCACCGTGCGGACCATGTTTGCCAACCGGGCCTATGATATTTCCCGGCGCTACCGCGCGTTGGGGGTGAAAACGGTACTGGGGGGGATTCACCCCTCCATGTGCCCCGAAGACGCACTCGAGCATTGTGATGCAGTGGTGCAGGGTGAGGCCGAATCCACCTGGCCGCTGCTGCTTGAAGATCTCGAGAAAGGCAGGTTGGAAAGGATTTATCGGGCCGATTGCCAGACGGAAATGACCAGCCAGGTCGATCCCGATCGGGCAAAGCTGGAGCGCGGCAGATATTTTGCCGATATCGTCCAGACCACCAAGGGGTGTCCGTTCGATTGTGAATTCTGCTCGGTGAGTGTGTTTGACGGACGTAAACTGCGCCATAAGAATGTCAGTCAGGTCGTGTCCGAAATAGAGACCATCCTGAGCGATGACAATCAATACAAGAAAAAGTCAATATTCTTTGCAGACGACAACATTATCGCAGACCGGGATTATGCCCGAGATCTTTTCACCGCGCTCACGCCTTACAACCTGAACTGGTCTTGCCAGGGGTCGATCAACATATCCAAAGACCCGGA
Organism: uncultured Desulfofustis sp.; assembly: GCA_965601575.1. Lineage (GTDB taxonomy): Bacteria > Desulfobacterota > Desulfobulbia > Desulfobulbales > Desulfocapsaceae > JABDQA01. The sequence continues at coordinate 2,076 of CBFCWR010000398.1, forward strand.
TCTGCTCTCTCTCATGAAATCAGCCGGCTGCGGCGCTATCTTGGTGGGTCTGGAGTCGATCTCCAGCAGAAATCTCGAGGCCATGGGAAAAAACGTAAACCTTCGCCACGATTATCTCAGCGCCATAGAAACCATCCAGAACCATGGCATCATGGTGCACGGATCTTTTATCCTCGGATATGATTTTGACACCGCTGACTCGTTTGATGAATTGATTGAATTTATCAATGAGGCTGAACTGCTGATGCCCTTGATCAACGTGTTGACGCCGCTGCCCGGCACCAAGTTGTACAAGAGGTTCGAAGACGAGGGCCGGCTGCTGCACAAGAACTGGGACGACTACGATGGTCAGACGGTGGTCTATACCCCCCGGGGAATGACCCCGGAGGAATTACAGGATGGGTTTCGCAAGGTCGTACGCAACGTCTACTCGTTCGAACGCATTTACCGCATCCTCGATCAGTATTGGCAAAACGATTACTGGCGGAATTCAAACCTCAGAGATCCCATCAAACTCAAATATCGTATCTTGTTCGCCTTGCGGCTCGTCAGTCTATTGCCCAACTCCAGCAGAAAACGAAGGTGGTTTATCATGAAAATTCTTCCCCGGGTATTTGAGGCAAGGGTCAGGATTTCCACCATAATCACCATGATGGCTTATAACGATTACGCCTATAAATCGTAAGCGTGCCC
>CBFCWR010000399.1:0-2755 GCA_965601575.1 uncultured Desulfofustis sp.
GAAAACGATCGCTATATCGTCGAGAAGGGCTCGATTACGGTGGATGGCATCAGTCTGACAGTAAATAGTTGTTCAAAGGGGCATTTCTCGGTTTCCATCATTCCGCATACCTGGCAGATGACCACTTTGGCGGAGCTCAAAGTGGGCGGCAAAGTCAATTTAGAGGTTGACATCATCGGCAAATATGTGGAGAAGCTTCTGGCTGAAAACAAAGGCAATGACAAAGATGTTATAATAAATCGAGGTTATCTGGCTGAAAAAGGTTTTTATTAAATGCACCCTAAATTTTTACATCGAAGCGAGCGAAATATGGCTGTCAGTCCCATTGAAGAAGTAATCGAAGATATCAAAGCTGGGAAAATGATCATCCTCGTCGATGACGAGGACCGTGAAAACGAGGGTGATCTGTGTATGGCTGCTGAAGCGGTCACGGCCGATTCGATTAATTTCATGGCAACCCACGGCCGGGGGCTGATCTGTCTGACCTTGAGCGGGGATATTGTCGACCAGCTCCAATTGCCGATGATGGTAAGTGACAACCAGTCTCCGTACGGAACAGGCTTCACCATCTCAATCGAAGCCCGAACCGGCGTCTCCACGGGTATTTCGGCGGCAGACCGGGCCCGCACCATCAAGGCGGCGGTGGATCCCGACGCCACCCCTTACGATATCATCAGCCCTGGGCATATCTTCCCACTCAGGGCAAAAGACGGCGGTGTGCTGGTCCGCACGGGGCAAACCGAGGGGTCCATCGATCTGGCTCGGCTTGCTGGAATGCGCACAGCAGGAGTAATCTGCGAGATTATGAAAGACGACGGCACCATGGCCCGGATGCCGGATCTGGAAGTGTTCGCCAAGAAGCATGACCTGAAGATTGCCACCATTGCCGATCTCGTTGCCTATCGTTTACGGCAGGATGTGCTCGTGCACCGTGCCGCAGAGGCGAGGATCCCCACCGAGCACGCCGATGAGTTTATTGCCATCGTCTACAAGAACGAGGTCGATAATATGGAGCATATGGCTCTGGTGAAGGGTGATATCGACCCCGAAAAACCGGTGCTGGTGCGGGTCCATTCCGAGTGTCTGACCGGGGATGTTTTCGGCTCCTCACGCTGTGATTGCGGCGGCCAGCTCCACGCGGCCATGCGCATGATCGAGCAGGAGGGCAGCGGTGTGGTTCTCTACATGCGGCAGGAGGGGCGTGGCATCGGCCTGGTCAACAAGATCAAGGCCTACAAGCTGCAGGACGAGGAGGGTTTCGACACCGTCGAAGCCAATCTCAAGCTGGGGTTCAAGGCTGATCTGCGGGACTACGGTATAGGTGCCCAGATTCTCAGGGATATCGGCGTTACCAAAATGAGAATGTTGACCAACAATCCCAAGAAGATCGTTGGTCTGGAAGGCTACGGCATAGAAGTGATCGACCGGGTGCCCATCGAGATGGAACCGGGCGAGGAGAACAAAGGTTATCTGCTCTGCAAGAGAGACCGGATGGGACATTTGATCCAGGTGAAATAGACGGTGATGGGCCAAATTTTAAATGGCCAGGTAAATATATTGATGTGAACTATCAAAAAGAGGATCGGCTGACATGGTAGCGTATATCGAAGGGCACCTGAAAGGGGATGGGAAAAAATTTGGAATCGTAGTGGCGCGCTTTAATTCTTTCATAGCCGAAAAATTACTCGAAGGGGCCCTGGACAGCCTGGTCAGGTCGGGCGTTGCCGAGGCAGATATCGAAGTGGTAAGAGTACCCGGAGCATACGAAATACCTTTGATAGCCAAGAAACTGGCAGCTTCACAGAAATATGATGCCCTTATCTGTCTGGGTGCGGTCATTCGTGGCGCCACCCCGCATTTCGATGTGGTGGTGAACGAGGTATCCAAAGGCACTGCCCAGGTAAGCCTTGAAACCGGCGTACCTGTGCTCTTCGGTGTGCTGACCACCGAGACCATCGAACAGGCCATCGAGCGGGCCGGCACGAAGGCCGGGAATAAAGGCGGTGAGGTGGCCATCGCGGCCATCGAGATGGCCAATGTTGTAGAACTTCTCGACTGAGCAGCACCACCTACCAAACCAACCAAGGCCGCAGGCATCATCAACTAGAGCTTGCGGCTTTCTTTATTTAGCGGTGAACAATGGGGACGAGACGAAGAGCTCGGGAAGCTGCGCTGCAGTTTCTTTTCCAGGATGATTTCCTTGACCGGGGAAGATCAACCAATGCAGCTGCACTGGATGAGCGGTTTGATGCCTTCAGCCTTTTGTATCAGGTCAATAAAAAGGCCCGTCCCTATGCCCGGACGCTCATCGGGGGTATCTTCGAAAAACTAGAGGAGATCGATGGTGCCATCGGGGTTCATGCCACCAACTGGAGGCTGGAACGGATTGCCGCTACGGACCGGAACCTGTTGCGGGTAGCCATATTTGAGTTGTTTTTTCGTGACGATGTTCCCGCCCAGGTTGCCATTAACGAAGCAGTTGAAATAGCTAAGAGATTCGGTACCCAGGAATCCCCCGCCTTTATCAATGGCGTACTCGATGCCGTACAACAGTCCCGGCCGCAGACGCAGCCAGACGATTCCGAGTGAAGCGGCCTTCTTGCCCCTCGCTCCTGCTGACCTCCATCTTCTCTGTTCGCCTTCAGATCAAAAAGCACCTTCCGTAAGCCGGCCCATTTCCCGCTCTTGCTTGCAGTTTGTATTGATTATGGGTACATATCTTGCCTGAAACTTAAATTATCGACCATAGCCGGAG
>CBFCWR010000400.1:0-2750 GCA_965601575.1 uncultured Desulfofustis sp.
TCACGGCAGCGGTGGGCTGGCCAGCCAGGAATTGATCAGCGATCTTTTCCTGAAGCACCTCGATAGTCCGATACTCCGAGGACTCGAAGATAGCGCGGTGATCGACAACCAGGCCGGCAAGCTGGTGTTCACCACTGACAGCTATGTGGTCGACCCGCTCTTTTTTCCCGGAGGCGATATCGGCAAGCTCGCCGTGCACGGCACCATCAACGATCTGGCCATGCGGGGCGGCAGACCCCTGTGCCTCAGCCTCGCTCTGATTCTCGAAGAGGGCATGCCGCTTGCTGATCTGGAAAAAATTATCATCTCCGTTGCCGAAGCCTCAAAAGAATCGGGCATCCCGGTTGTCACCGGTGACACCAAGGTAGTTCCCCGCGGAAAAGCCGACAAGGTGTTTATCAACACCTCTGGTATCGGCATTGTCGATGATTCGCTCTCGCTCTCTTCCACAAACGGAAGACCGGGTGATGTGGTCATCCTGTCGGGTACCATGGGCGATCACGGCATCACCATCATGACCCGGCGAGCCGGTATCGCTCTGGAGGGCAATCTCAGAAGCGACACCATGCCGTTGCATCGGCTGGTAGACTCCATTCTTGGTACTTTTCCAAAGGCGGTGAGAACGTTTCGCGATCCCACCAGGGGCGGGGTGGCCACCACCCTCAACGAGATCGCCGCGGCCAGCTCGCTCACCATCAGTATCCAGGAGGAGACGCTGCCCATAAGACCGGAAGTGAGGGCTGCCTGTGAAATTCTCGGCCTTGAGCCGCTCTACCTGGCTAACGAAGGCAAGTGTATCGCAGTGGTGGACGGCCAGGAAGCTGAAAACATTCTTGCATTAATGAAACAACGGGATGAAGGACGTGAGTCGGTGATCATCGGCAGACTCGAAGAAGGCAAAGCGGGCCGCGTGCTGATCAACACGCCGATCGGCGGCTCCCGGGTCGTAACCCCACTGCACGGAGAACCACTTCCCAGAATCTGCTGAATTAAAAATATGGAAAACAAAAAAATTGGTATACTCGGTATCGGCAACCTGATCGTTGGCGACGAGGGTTTCGGAGTCCACACGGTTCGCTACCTCGAGGAGCATTATGAATTCCCCGACAACGTCTTGATCAAGGATGGCGGCACTGCCGGAATCTATATGAGCCCGTTCCTTGAAGAATGTGATCCGGTGCTGGTGATCGATGTGGTCGACATTGATGCGGAACCCGGTTCCATGCACTATTACTCCAGCGAGGATGTCAAGGCCGGTAAAATCAGTACCCGCATGTCGCCCCATCAGCTTGGTCTGCTGGAAGTTTTGGAGATCTGTAAATTGCGCGATGCAGCCCCTGAAACCCTTGAGTTCTACTGCGTGGTTCCCCATACCCTCGAAACCAGTACCGAACTTTCAGAGGTGGTGGCGCCGCGCGTAAAAGAAATAAGCGACATCGTCCTCAAACGGTTGGCAGAACTGGGGGTCGAAGTGAAACTACGAGCGAACTAGACGGTCTCTCACCATGCATGAAATGTCGCTTGTGCAGGGACTGCTCCAGCAGCTCCACGACCTGGCCGGTCAACACAACACCAGCCGGGTTCTGAAGGTTACCATGGTGATCGGCCCGCTCTCAGGTGTGGTGGTGGATTCCTTCAAATTCGGCTTTGACATCCTGACCAAACAAGATGCGCTCGTCAAGGATGCCGAACTTGAAATCGTTATCCCCGAGGTCGGTTATCGCTGCAGCAACTGCCAGAATCTGCAGAAAACCGCTGGGGAACGTCCCCGCCAGTGCCCTGCCTGCGGTGATACTCTGCTGATCGCCGAAGAAGGCAATGATCTAATTCTGCAACAAGTAGAAATGGAATAATCAGAAAGGTGAACCTATGTGTGATGCATGCGGTTGTCAGCCCCTTACACACGATCACGGACATGAGCACAGCCATGCCCACGAGGACTCGGTTGTCGTAGATATCAACCGGTCGCTGTTCGAGGCCAACGATGCGATGGCCCGCTCCAACCGGGTCCATTTCGACGAGCAGCGCCTCGTCGTACTCAATCTCATTTCCAGTCCCGGCTCGGGCAAGACCACTCTGCTCGAACACACCATCGACCGGATCGGCGGTGAAATCAAAATCGGAGTGATCGAGGGCGATATTGAAACAGAACGTGATGCGGAACGAATCAGAGCAAAGGGGGTGCCGGCCATCCAGCTCACCACCGGCGGCGCCTGCCACCTCGACGCGTCGATGATTCACCGCGGCTATCATGAACTCCAGAACGAACCCGGGGGTGATGCCATCGACCTGCTGGTTATTGAAAATGTGGGCAATCTGGTCTGCCCTGCCACCTTCGATCTCGGCGAACATCAACGGGTGGTGCTCGTATCGGTGCCCGAGGGACCCGATAAACCGGCCAAGTACCCGAAGGCTTTTACCAGTTCACAATTATTCCTGATCACCAAAACGGATCTGCTTCCCTATTTCGATTTCGAGGTTGCCGAAGCACGCAAAGAAGCACTGAGTCTCAACCCGTCCCTGCAGGTGATGGATTTTTCCGCGACCAGTGGTGAGGGGTTCGACGTCTGGCTTGATTATCTGCGTGAGCTGGTGCGGGAGAAAAAAGCAGCGTAGGACCTATTCGGGGACAAACCACCCATCAGGTCCCCGGTTGGGCGGGGACAGATTTCAAATCTGTCCCTAATTATCAATAGAATCATCGGACACGATGGGTATTTCGTCCCTCTAATCCGTTTACTCGGCTTGTA
>CBFCWR010000401.1:0-2736 GCA_965601575.1 uncultured Desulfofustis sp.
GAGCAGGGTGTCGCACCACACTCGGGGGCGGATTCCCCGGCCCTGGTGTTCTGGGTCAATGTGGTCGGAATCAGAGAAGGTGACATCCAGGAGGTCGCGATCCGCGGGCCTGACGGCAACCTGCTGGTGAGCAACAGCCAGATTATTGAGAAATCGAAGGTCAACTGGCTGAGTTATGTCGGCAAGAAACGGCCCCAGGGGGGCTGGCCCAGGGGCATATATACCGCCGTCTATTTTCTCCAACGCGATGGTGCGCCGATTATCGAGCAGGAAACCTCGATGAGAATCGAATGAAGGCCGGTCGATCAAGGCAAAAAACTGTTTATAGTAGGACGTATGAAGCTACCTCGAAATCAGCGGGCTGCTGACAAGCACGCCCTTTCTGCTGCGGGGCCAATTATTCGTCCTGCCTGCTGCGCCCTGCTATTGATGGTGGTCCTCGCACTGACGGGCTGCTCGCCATTGGGTATGGTGAACACCATTGCCCCCGACGATGGCTTCGTGCTCGACAGGGCCATCGACTATGGACCGCGGGAACGCCAGCAATTAGATATCTACTACCCTGAAATTCGGAATCCCCAGGCGCCGGTGCTGGTCTTTTTCTACGGAGGCAGCTGGCGGCGGGGGGACAGGGAGAAATATCGATTCGTCGGCCAGGCCCTGAGCTCGCGCGGATATGTGACCGTCATCCCCGATTATCGCCTTTACCCGGATGTACAGTTTCCAGTATTTGTCGAGGACGGCGCTGCATCAGTGGCCTGGGTCAAAGAGAATATCGCTGAATCGAAAAACGGCATCGTGCTGATTGGTCATTCCGCCGGAGCTCATCTGGCGGCGCTGCTGGCCCTCGATAACCGCTACCTGAGCCGGGAGGGCATATCCGATCGCTCGATCAGCGGGATGATCGGGCTGGCCGGGCCCTATGCCTTTGAACCGGAGAACTTCCGTCGTTTTAGAGCGATATTTGCCACGGCCCAGCCCCCGGACGTCTCCCGACCGATTACCCACGCTCGCCCCGATGCACCGCCGCTGCTTCTTCTGCATGGCACCGACGACAGTGTGGTTCTGCCCGTTCATTCCCAACTCCTGCAGGAGCGTATGGATGATCTGAACGGCAGAGTGACCCGCCTCGAGCTCGAGGGGGTCAATCACTTCGATATCGTGCTGGGACTCTCCGAGCCGTTCGCCCATCTGGCCCCTGACCTTCTCCCCCGCCTCGAACTGTTCATCCAGGAACAGACCTGAGTCGAACCAGTCGATTTCCACCCCTTCTATCATTCCCGATCGGATTCCACATTTTGTTTTCCAAGAGCTTTGGTCTTGCTTTTTAAAGCGACCATGGAGTAAACAAGATAGAGTGATAACTCGTGTATTATCAGGCTCCTAAGTGGTACATTGTAGTATCGCAAGGGCATGGGGCGGAGTCTGGTGGCTGCCACATCAGGAGGATATGATGAAACGCATGGTCCAACTCGTTACAGGTCTTCTTCTCTGCCTGATCAGTTTTAATCTCCATGGCGAAGATCTCAATCTCAGCGATGAAACCGAAGATTGCCTGAGCTGCCATTCCGAGCTGCACCCGGGGCTTGTGTCGTCCTGGCTGGCCAGTCGGCACAGCAGGACTACCCCCGCTGAGGCGCTGACCAAACCTGAACTCGAACGCCGCGTGTCCTCCTCAGACATTCCCCCCGAACTGCAGGAGGTCGCCGTTGGCTGCTATGAATGCCACGGCCTTCGCATCGAAGCGCATGGAGATGCCTTCGAACACAACGGCTACGACATCAATGTGATCGTCAGCCCGGCCGACTGCGCCACCTGTCATCACGTCGAGGCCGATCAGTACAGCAGAAACATCATGTCGCATGCCTATGGCAATCTGGTGGACAATACGCTCTACCAGGATTTCACCAAAGTAGTGAACAACCACTACACCTACGAGAACAAAGAGCTGGTGATCGGCGAAGGCGACATGCTCACCGAGTACGAGTCCTGTCTCTATTGTCACGGGACCAAAGTGGAGGTAAAAGGTCTCGTAACCCGAGATACCGACTATGGGGAGCTTGAATTTCCCGACCTCGAGGGGTGGCCGAACCAGGGGGTTGGCCGCATAAATCCGGACGGCTCCAAGGGCGCCTGTTCATCCTGCCACACCAGACACTCGTTTGCGATCGAGATAGCCCGAAAGCCGTCAACCTGTTCGGAGTGTCACAAGGGTCCCGACGTACCTGCCTACAAAGTCTATGAAGTCAGCAAACACGGCAACATCTACAATTCGAAAAAGAGCGAGTTTAATTTTACCAATGTGCCGTGGCGGATAGGCACCGATTTCACCGCGCCAACCTGCGCCGCCTGTCATGCCAGCCTCCTCGTTTCGCCCGAGGGCACGGTTGTCGCGGAGCGAACCCATCAGTACAATGACCGGCTCAGCTGGCGTCTTTTCGGGGTGCCCTATGCCCACCCCCATCCGCTGGAAGCCAACCTGGAGAATGTGGTTAATTCAGACGGGCTTCCTCTGGCCGTGGAACTCAACGGTGAGCCGGTTGCCGAATTCGTGCTCAGCGAAGAGCAGCAGCTCGAGAACAACGGCAGGATGAAAGCCGTGTGCCTCACCTGTCACTCCACGCAATGGGTCGAGAACCACTTCCTGCGGCTCGACAACACGATCCACAGGACCAACCGCATGACCTATCAGGCGACCAAGATATTGAGCGATGTCTGGGCCGGCGGTTTTGAGAA
>CBFCWR010000402.1:0-2734 GCA_965601575.1 uncultured Desulfofustis sp.
AGGCATAATGATATCACTTTCCAATCTTTCTCCCCAGAAGGGATCAAAAAAAGATCGCAAGCGGGTTGGCCGGGGGCCGGGAAGCGGACTCGGAAAAACATCGGGCCGCGGCCACAAGGGAGCCAAATCACGCTCAGGCTATAAGTCAAAGCCCGGTTTCGAGGGTGGCCAGATGCCCCTGCAGAGGCGTCTTCCCAAGCGCGGATTCAACAATAAATTCCGTAAGGAATTCGACATTGTCAGTTTGGCCCAGCTCGACAAGTTTGAATCCGGCCAGGAAATTACCACCCAGACTCTGGTTGAAGCCGGTATGGTCAAGGCTGGTCGACAAGTCAAGGTGCTGGCCAACGGAGAAATTACCAAGCCGGTGAATCTCAAGGTCGAGAAGATCAGTGCCCAGGCCAGGGAACTGATCGAAAAAGCGGGCGGTTCCGTATCCGAGAGTTCGGTTCCGGCAGAATAGCTGTAGAGAAGTTTTAAAAAAGTGGCCGTCCCTGCAGGAAGGCCGCTTTTTACCGTCTAAGGACTATTATGAGCGGATTGCAAAGCGCAGCACAGATTCCAGAGCTGAGAAAAAGGGTTCTTTTTACCCTGTTGATGCTCGCCGTTTACCGGATCGGTGTACAGGTACCGACTCCCGGGATCAACAGCGAGGCTTTGACGGCTTTTTTCCAGCAGAATGCGGGCACCCTGTTCGGCATGTTCAATATGTTTTCGGGTGGGGCGTTGGAGAATTTCTCCATTTTCGCATTGGGAATTATGCCCTATATCAGTGCCTCTATCATCATGCAGCTGCTCACCGTGGTTATCCCCCAGCTTGAAGCGCTGAAGAAGGAGGGTGAGTCCGGACGCCGCAAAATAACGCAGTACACCAGGTATGGTACGGTAGTGCTCAGTGTCATCCAGGGCTCTTTTATTGCCGTAGGGCTCGAGGGCATGACCGGACCGGGGGGGGAGATGATTGTCCTGGACCCCGGCGTGAAGTTTAAACTGATGACCATGATCACGCTTACCTCTGGCACTGCCTTTCTGATGTGGCTCGGTGAGCAGATGACCGAGCGCGGCGTCGGCAACGGTATCTCGCTGATTATTTTCGCCGGTATCGTGGCTCGCGGACCTTCGGCGATTATCAACTCGGTCGAGCTGGTTAAGGCGGGGGAGATCCAGGTCTTCTTCGTGCCCTTCATCATCCTGATGATGTTCGGCGTCATCGGCCTGATTGTTTTTTGTGAAACCGCCCAGCGGCGCATTCCCATTCAGTACGCCAAGCGGGTCGTTGGCCGGCGGGTGTATGGTGGACAGAGCTCGCATCTGCCTTTAAAAATCAATGTCTCGGGCGTGATCCCACCGATCTTCGCCTCATCGATCATGATGTTTCCCGCCACCATCGGCAGCTTTATTCAGATCGACTGGATACAGCGTGCTTCTGCGGCCATGTCGCCGGGCACCGTGTATTATTATATCTGCTTTATTGTCTTGATTGTCTTTTTCTGCTTTTTCTACGCGGCAGTTCAATTCAAGCCCGAAGACGTGGCTGAAAATTTGAGAAAGAACGGTGGTTTTATTCCCGGCATCAGGCCCGGGAAGAGGACAGCCGAGTTTATTGACAAGGCGCTGACCAGATTGACGGTCATCGGCGCCATTTACCTGAGTGCCGTTTGCGTGCTGCCCACCATCCTCATCTCCAAGTTGAGCTTGCCCTTCTATTTCGGTGGTACGGCTCTGTTGATTGTGGTTGGCGTCGGCATCGATACCATCTCCCAAATTGAGTCTCACCTGGTAATGAGGAATTACGAAGGGTTCATGAAGCAGGGGAGAATCAAGGGAAGGAGATAACGGGTGTCCTCTTCGGCCAGCGGCTCAGCCGGCAAATCGATCACGATCAAGAATCGTGACGAGATCCGGATCATGGAAGAGGCGAACAGGATTGTTGCCGAGGTCCTGGTGATGCTGCAGAATTCAGTGGAACCGGGGATCACCACCTTCGAGCTCGACCGGATGGCGGAAGATCTTTGTCTGAAGCGAAATGCGGTACCCGCCTTTAAGGGTTACCGAGGGTTTCCGGGTAGTTTGTGTGTATCTATTAACGAAGAAGTAGTACACGGGATACCTTCGAGGAAACGAAAATTGAAGAAGGGTGATATCATCTCGGTTGACTTTGGCACCCTTTACAAAGGTTTTTTCGGTGATTCGGCGGTCACCATTCCGGTCGGCACTATCGATGGCCTCAAGGATAAGCTTCTTAAAGTCACCGACGAATCGCTGCACAAAGCAATAGAGCAGGTCAGGGTCGGCAATCGGATCGGCGATGTCTCGGCTGCGGTTCAGGGCCATGTTGAAAAAAATGGGTTCTCGATTGTCAGGCAGTTTGTCGGCCACGGTATCGGTACTTCGCTGCACGAAGGACCGGAAATTCCGAACTTTGTCCAGGATAACAGTTCTCCCCGTCTGCAGGAGGGAATGGTGCTGGCCATTGAACCGATGGTCAATGCCGGTACCTATAAGGTAAAGGTACTGAGGGACGGGTGGACGGTTGTTACCAGCGATAAAAAACCTTCCGCCCATTTTGAGCATTCAGTGGCGGTCACGGAGGATGGCCCCCTGGTACTGAGTTCTCGGGCGCCGTTCAATGGAGAAAAGAATTAGTACTTCTCTTTTTCATTGCTATGTATTATAGTTGTCTGTTTTGACGATTATTGATTAACTCGGGAAAATTTATGGCCAAGGAAGAAGC
>CBFCWR010000403.1:0-2730 GCA_965601575.1 uncultured Desulfofustis sp.
TTGGCCATACCCAACTGGGACCCCATATATACTTGTAATAAAAAGTATATTTTGTGTTTTCTTCGCCTCGTATTGTTCAATTATTTATACTATTTTTTGTGATTTTTCGGTTAATAGCTATCTGAGTATTGGAATTTACTTGATTAATGCGTTATTAACGTGCTAGTCTTTTAACATTGCTGGACAAAAAGGGTTTTTCTGACTCATCGCCTGGGGAGACGGGACGAGGCTAAGAATCAAGAAGATTGTGAGGCTTTCCATGAAAACGGTTCTTTCTGTGCTATGCTGTTTTGCCATTATATTTGTGCTCGGTAGTTGTCGAAACGGGGATGACGGCGGTTCTTCCGGAGGCCCGGGTCGATGGCCGACAGTCAGTTTTACCGTAGACGATAACGGCAATGTCACCTGTAATAACGCCGACAGCAATGTCATTACCACACGTCAGACCTGCATCTGGAACTGCGCCTACTATCACATAGACAAACCGCGCTATGTTCAGCTCTGGTTCGATGAAGGCCTTGTCTGTACGCCTTCTGACATTGACGAGGAAACTGGCGAGGTAGTCGAAACCTGTGAAACTCAGATTGCCTTGGTAAGGGAGTCATTCAAGCCGTGCAGACTGGATAATCCACCACCCTATTAAGAGCACTCACGAAAAATCAATAAAATAAAGGCTGTAGAGACGTACAACACATCTCTGCAGCCTTTTTCTATTGACGGCTACTTGATTGCGCTAGTCGACAATACTGAAACCGCGTTCGACCACCCCGGTATCATCAAGATATACTTCAACCGTCCAATCGCCAAAGTTCTGCTCATGAAAGTCCTGGTTGCTCAGCATTGAGGCAACCGGTCCTTTCTTACTCAATTTAAACCAGAAATATAGCCCTTTTTTGTTGCCGTCCTCCGTGGTGAAGGTGTGACTGTCTGAGCGAATCATGCCACGCTGGTTGTGCAGCCAATTGGCATGCATGGTGTGCTCGCCCGGTGAGAGTCCAGTGCAGTCAAGAATCAGGTAGATGGTGTCAAATGGAGAGAATTCGGTAACTTCCTGATCGAAGGCAGGACTTTTATAGGTGGCGCCCGTGCAGCTGGCCCCCATAGCCGACGGGGGTGAACCAATTATCACGCCAACCAGCAGTAACCCACTGATCATAAATGTTCTGAACACCATCTACTTCAGCGCTCCTGCCAGTCCGGTTTTCGTTTTTCAAAAAAAGCGGCTACCCCTTCCTTGGCATCGTCGCTGGAGCACAGCCTGGCAAACGCCTCGTTCATCAAATCAAACTGCTGGAAATAGCCCATGTCCTCGCTGGCATAGAAGCTTTTCTTGGCGATCTGCACGGCAATGGGGCTCCTTCTGGCCAGATCTACTGCCCACTCCAGCGCCTCTTTGTCAAGCTCTTCCTTGTCAGTGATCCTGTTGACGAGCCCCAGTCTCTGGGCCTCGTCCGCCTTGATCAGATCACCATAGAGCAGCAGCTCCAGCGCTTTTTTCCGGCCCACGCAGCGAGCCACCGGAATGATGGGACCGACGCAGTTGAGTCCGACGTTGATGGCGGTCAGTCCCATTTTGGTGTTGGCGGCGGCAATCACCAGATCGGCTGCAGCCACCAGTCCCATGCCATTGGCAGCGGCAACTCCCTGCACCTGGGCGATTACCGGTTTTTTCATCCTGGCTATGGAAACCAGAGGTTGTTCCATGTGTTCGATCCAGGCCCGGTACTCGAGGGTGGTCTTACCGGCAAGTTCGTTGACGTCTATACCGGCACAGAATGCCTTGCCGGCCCCCTTGAGGAGAATCACCCTGACCTCCGGGTCGTTATCCATATCGAGCAGTGCCTGGGCCAGCTCACCGGCCATAGGCGTGGTGAAGGTATTGAGGCTTTCCGGTCGGTTCATGGTGATCGAACCGACAAAATGATCAAGCTTTTCGATGATGAGGTGTTCGGCCATACCATCCTCCGCTGGTTGTAGTGGGTACTCCCAAATATATCAGTTTAGCCATCAGAAAACGAGTAACAGCAATGCATCTCTATCTATCACTATCTGAAAAAAAGTGTCAAGCCAACCACGCCAAAGATTGCTGATTAGTCATGTACTGATCGATTTTTTCAAAATCACGACCGGCTGCGCTCCCGGGCAGACTGAAAGCCACAACATGCACATACAGCAGGAGAAAGAGGAACGTAGGAAAGGCAGTCAGGGAAAAATTGAAATTTGAGAAGCTTCGGTGCCGGACATTGCTTTGGGAAGTAGCGCCGGCACCGGCACTGATGTCACGATGGCACGCAGAGAGTCAGCCGGCCATCTTCAATCCGCTGTCCGCCTCTCTGGCTACGGCCTGCCGTCCTTCGTAAGGGAGGAAGATATCACGGGGGCACTTGGTCACACAGATCTCCTCGCAGGAGGGACCGTAAGCGATACACGCCTGGTGATCAATTTTGACCAGATTGTTCTCATAGGTCACCGCATCGGCAGGGCACACCTTGACGCACATCTTGCAGCCTATGCAGCCCACCTCGCAGACACCCATGACCGCCTTGCCCAGATCCTTGGTCGAGCACGGCACCCAGATCCGGGCCTTCATGGTCTGGATCTCGATGATATCCTTGGGACAGGTCTTGACGCACACACCGCAGCTGACGCACTTGTCGGGATTGACCACAGGGAAATTTTCCACCATGTCGATGGCGTCAAACGGGCACGCCTCGGCACACTCGCCTAAAC
>CBFCWR010000404.1:0-2676 GCA_965601575.1 uncultured Desulfofustis sp.
ACAGACGGGGGTGGTTATTTCTTCTCTGCAGCCCGTAATGCGGCATTATATGCTTTTGCTGCCCAGTGGTGCATTTCATCGCTGTCCTCCAACAGCCCTGGACTTCCGGAAAAATTTCAATGTGGCAGTCATGATGATGCCGTGATCTTCTTCTTGTGCTACTCTTGAGGTGCTGCGGATCCGCCATAGTATTGTCCACAGTTCCAGAAAAACCAGGAAATTTGCACCCTTGCACATGGGGTCATAGTGATGAAGATACTGCACATTCTCAGCCAGCGACCCGACAGTACGGGAAGCGGCTACTACCTTCAGAACATTGTTGGCCGTGCGGAACGAGCGGGCCACCGCAATTATCTCCTGGCCGCCTTGCCTCTTGGTGAAGAAATGCAGCTCGGCGGGGGAGGCGCCACGATCATGGAATTTGTGAGGTTCAACGGCGGTGACCTGAATTATGCAATACCGGGCATGAGCGATGTCATGCCCTATGAAAGTTCCACATTCAGTGAACTGACAGAAGAGCAGATCAGCTCATACGAAAAGGTATTTGCTGAAAAAATACAGAACGCGGCCCAGGAGTTCCAGCCGGATATCGTCCACAGCCACCATTTATGGCTGGCAACCGCGGTTGCCCGTAGAGTCCTCCCGGAGATGCCCCTGGTGACCACCTGCCACTCAACCGATCTCAGGCAGTTCATGCAATGCAGAAATTTGCGAACCAAGGTCCTTTCCCACTGCCGGGGTATCGATAGAATCCTGTCACTCAGCCGCGATCAAACAAAGCAGATAGCAGATTTATACGGCATAGATGAGAACAGGATCGATATCGTTGGAGGCGGTTTCAGTGCCGAGCTCTTCAGGCGGGCGGAAAAACCGGTGCCGCCGCCGGTTCAGCTCCTGTATGCCGGGAAGTTGAGTTACTCCAAAGGTGTCGATCTACTCCTGGATTGCTGCAGGCGTCTGAACAGACTGCCCATTCATCTTCATCTCGCCGGTTCCGGGACCGGCGAGGAAGAAGCCCGCTGTCTTGAACTTGCGAAAAAGCTTGGTGCAGATATCACCGTGCACGGCAGGCTCGCCCAGTATCAACTTGCCCGGCTGATGGGCACCTGTCACCTCTTTATTCTCCCCTCTTTTTTCGAGGGGCTGCCCCTGGTGCTGCTCGAAGCTCTGTCTTCGGGGTGCAGAGTCATCACCACAGATCTGCCCGGCAGCCAGGAGTTGCTGGCCCAGGCAGATGCGAACCTGGTCGAGTTTATACGACTGCCGTCAATGGAACGAATCGACCGTCCCTCTGCGGGGGATATGGAGCGACTTCGATCAGATCTTGCCGGTGCGATAGAAAATATGGTGGAGCGAATACTGCAGGAGCCAATTGTTCCTGGAGCTGAAATCGACAGGCTTATCAGTACCTCCACGTGGGATTCGGTCTTTGCGCGTATCGAAAAAACCTACCGGAAAGCCATAAAGGAAAAATCGAACAAGCCTCGAGCTAAGAGCGTTTAGCTTCGCCTGCCTGTTTGCCGGCACCTGAGGGCTCGCCGGGAAAAAAATAGCGGGGGCAGGGATCAGGTCAGCCTGCTGACGGTAAAAACCATACTGACCGGCAGCGGTGCAAGCAGGTTAAAATGTGATTGCGATCGCCGCAATATCATCGTGCGTTTTGAAACGTGGGTACAACCTGCAGCCGGGATCAAGCGATTCAAGAGAGCGAACCTTCTCGTGAATCGCCGGCAGGCCGCCCGCCAGGTAAAGATCAACAAAAAGCGACCAGTTGTCGAGCTGGTGAGGATCTTCTTTGGGCAGAAAGAGTCCATCGCTGAAAAGGAGAACGGCCTGGACATCGTCGAGACTCTCCCTGCCATGACGAATGAAGCGGCCAGCTTCGGGTTCACCGTTGAGGACCCCGTAGAAGATATTCATGTGATTTCTGATGGTGCGAATCTGTTCGGCAAGAAGCTCGTGAATGGTCATCCCTGCCGGGGCTTGGGAGTTTTTCCAGAGGCTCAGAGTCTCCCGGTCATGCGCCGTATCAGGCGTTAAAAGGGTGAAGGTACCATCTTTTCGCACGACCATGATCAGGCAGTCACCTATCTGACAGAATTCGAAATAGCTTTCTTCGAGGCGAACGACCGCAGCACTGGTTGCCCAGAGCCTGTGTTTGTCCTTTCCCGTCAATTGCCCGCTGCCTGCGGCTGCGCCAATCTTCCTGTTCGCCTCCTCAGCACGGCTGAGCAGATCACCAGAGTGCTGGCGGAAGCTTTCCGCGGCGATCCGGGCGGCGGCAAGCCCGCCCGTCATTCCGGCCGGCAAATCATCGGGATGCAGACTGGTACACCCGTCGAATACCCCGAATACATTGTTGTCCTGTAAAATGACATCCTCGTTCAGGTCGGCGCTTCCTTTCTCCGTGATCGTTTCCACAGAATAAAGTTGCAGCCTCTTGTGGATAGCGCCGGGGGTCTGGTGTTCTGTCGTTAGATACATGGCAGCATGGGTGTTGAAATTAATCTCTGCCACTATATAGAGCCTGGTCAGTAATGCAAATTGGCAGTTTCTATCACATTTCTGTTTTCAATAGGTAAATCCGATAGAGAAAATTGGCCTCGCCTTTTCGTTGCCATCGCACGATTGTATATCCTTCTTGTGCCTATAAAGCGCACGCGTTAGCACCAATTC
>CBFCWR010000405.1:0-2660 GCA_965601575.1 uncultured Desulfofustis sp.
TGATATACCGTCCTGGCAGTTTACCGTGAATGATTGATAAAACCATCTGTTTTCGGAAGGAACGAGAAAAAGATGGAGATTCATTATGGTAGTCGAGGCCCCCGGAAAGATACGCAGCCACTGACCGGCATATAAATCCGGCGGGGCAATGGCATCAAGAAATCCTGACGGTCCCGAGAATAACAGGGATCCCATAACCAGAAACCGACTGCTTTATGTCGGGTGAGGCGATGCTGTTGAAATTGGAGGTCCTGCCTGTCTGCAGACCACATCTCTTAAACCCGTGCCAGTGAGGCCGGCGGGAGCGGAGCAGGCGGAACCGATTAACAGTAATAGACTGGGTTACAGACTATTACCAGCAAATTGAGCGGTGTCGGTAGTTGATTCAATGCGAATGCTCATGTACAGTTACCTGACGCCCAGAAGGTGCAGCACTCGATCTGAGTGACCGGTGTGCTGCTCAGAGGAGTTGTATGTCACCATCGGAAAAAGACGGACAATCGTCGGAAAAAAGTAATCTAATCAGTAAAATCAAGACCACGACCGGGGCTTGGTGGAAAAGCAAGGTAATCCACGAGAAAGAAGTTCCAGGCCCGGCTGAACCTCCTTCACCTCCTGACAAGGAAACACCCCCCAAGGGACAGAAAGAGCAGGACAAGGCAGAGACAAGCGCCTCAGAGCAGGTTGCTGCCGAACAGATCTCGGGCGACCCGGCGAGGGGCGAGTCGAAAATGGGTGATCAGGTCATCGACAAGGATCTGTCTCCCGCCGGCAGTGCTTCAGAAAAAGCCGCTACCATTGCGGAGCCGGATCGAGAACCTGCGGGCAAGGAATCACCTCGAAAAGAGGGCAGGGAGCCAAAGCCGCGGAGGGGACGCCCCAAGAGAGGTGCAAAATCGAGGTCGCAGAAAGCAAAAGAAAAGAGCGACAACACCGATCCGGCAACTGCCAAGTCACCTGCCAAGAGCCAGCAGAACAAAACAGAACAGCAGGCAGACAAGGAGCATCAGCCTGTGGTCAAGCTCCTGATCAATGCCGACGAACCGGAAGAGTGCCGACTGGCTCTTCTCGAGGACGGTCGGCTCGAGTCGCTGCACGTGACGACCATAAGCCGGGTACAGACCCGTAATAATATCTACAAGGCGCGTGTGGTGGCGGTCGAATCCAACCTGCAAGCAGCTTTCGTGGACTACGGTGTCGAAAAGAACGGCTTTCTTGCCTTCAGTGAAATCCACCCGGAGTATTACAAACAGGAACTGCCGCCAGACATCCAGAAACTGGTGGACACCCAGCAGTGGAAAAAGCTCAGCATCAACGACGTTATCGCCAAGGGGCAGGAGATGCTGGTCCAGGTGGTCAAGGAGGAGGTGGGAAAGAAAGGAGCAAATCTGACCACCTACCTGTCGATTCCCGGACGCTGTGTAGTGCTCATGCCCGGCTCTGACTCAGAAGGCATCTCGCGTAAAATCGCCGGTGAAGAGCGACGCAACCGGCTGCGCGAGATAATGAATTCCCTGTCGATTCCCGAGGGTATCGGCTGGATTGTCCGCACCGCCAGTGAAGACATCACCAAGACGGCGCTGACCAAGGATGTTCGTTTTCTGCTGAAGCTCTGGAAAGAGATCAAAAGCAAGGGGCAGCATTTAGATGGCGTCGGATTGCTCTATCAGGATCACAACTGCGTAATGCGGTTTCTGCGCGAACACTTTGATCCGACGACCCAGGAAATCCTGGTGGATGACGAATCGGCGCTCGAAAAAGTTAAAGACTTTACCGAAATGTTGCCCGCCAAGCAGCGTCAGGTCAAAGTCAAACTGCACCGCGGAGCGAGACCGATCTTTAATCAGTACAGCGTTGAGGATCAGATCGAGTCGATCTATCAGCCCAACGTCAATCTGCCTTCCGGTGGCTCGATCGTCATTGAACCCACCGAGGCGCTGGTCTCAATCGATGTCAATTCGGGCTCGACGGGCAAGGGCAAGAATTTCGAGGAAACCATCTTTCAGGCCAATATGGAGGCCGCGGACGAGCTGGCCAGGCAGCTGCGGCTGCGCGATCTTGGTGGGCTGATCGTGGTCGATTTTATCGACATGCGCAACAGCAAGAATGTCAGGGAGGTCGAGAAGCAGGTCAAGTCGGCAATGAAGCGGGACAAAGCCAAGGTTGACATCAGCCGGATTTCCCGCTTTGGCCTTATGCAGATTTCCAGGCAGAAACTCGGTTCACCAATAGAGTCGAGCAACTACCGAGTCTGTGACCATTGCAGGGGCAGGGGAACAGTGAAGTCGGTGGAAATGCTGGCCCTCTTCTATCTGCGCAGAATCCATACAGGAGCAAGCCGTAAGCCGATCGTCAGGATTGACTGCAAATTTCCCATCGAAGTCTCCCAATACCTGCTCAACAACAAGCGTCAGGAGATTCTGGAGCTTGAGGAAAAGTACAAGACCTCGGTTATGATCACTGCCGACCCCTCCCTCAGACCTTCAGAGCATGAGATCCTTTTCAGAAAACAAGAAAAGGAGGAGGCCAAAAAACAGACTTGAGTTGAGCCCCAATCTGGAGTATAAAGACACTCCCGTGCACCAGTAGCTCAGCTGGATAGAGCAACGGACTACGAATCCGTAGGTCGGGCGTTCGAATCGCTCCTGGTGTACCAGTTA
>CBFCWR010000406.1:0-2651 GCA_965601575.1 uncultured Desulfofustis sp.
GCCGGTGGGATTCGACGGGGTAGCCACCATAACCGCCCCGGTCTTGTCGCTCCAACTGTCGCCGATCAGGTTACTGCTGAGCTGATAATTGGTGTCGGCATTGACCGGTACGCCCACCGGGACCCCCGAAACCAGTTCTACAAAGTTCTTGTTGCAGGGATACCCCGGATCGGTCATCAGGACCTCTTTCCCCGGATCGATCAACACGCTCATGACCAGTTGCAGCGCACCCGACGCGCCTGGCGTGACAATTATTCGGGAGGGATCGACGTCCACGGAAAATGAACGGGCATAGTGGTCGCTGATCGCCTTTCTCAGCTCGGGGATTCCGGTCGCCGCAGTATATCCGGTGTGCCCGGCATACAGGGCGTTTTTGCCAGCCTCGATCACCGGTTCGGGGGTGATGAAATCGGGTTCCCCTACCTCCATGTGAATCACCGAATGTCCTTCGGCTTCCAACTGCTTGGCCCGGGCCAGCAGATCCATCACGTAAAAGGGAACGATCCGTTCCATTCTGGAGGCAAGTTGTGGTGTAGTCATAATTTACCAGGTCTCTTGGAGATATCTTGTTCAACTGCTTCGATGGGAATCTTCGAGCTCCCGGTAGAGGGCCAGGATACCCGATCGGGTCAATTTCTTTATGCCCAGTGGTTTGAGAAGATCAATCATGGCGTTTATCTTGCCCTCGTTGCCGGTCACCTCGACGATATAGGAATCCGATCCGGCGTTGACCACCTTGCCGTTGAATATTTCCACCACCTGCAGCAGCTCGGCTCGATTTTGAGAAGTCACGGCGACGCTGATCAGAGCCATCTCCCGCCGGACTGCTTTCTCCTCGTTGGTCATATCCCTGAGCTTGATAACGTCTATGAGTCGTTCCAGCTGTTTCTGTATTTCTATATACTGATCGGCGGTTGCCTTGGTTTTAATGGTAATTCTCGAGACTTCGGGGTCGTGGGTCGGAGCCCCGCATATGCTCTCCAGGTTATACCCTCTACCTGAAAAAAGCCCTGTAACCCGTGAAGTTACACCGGGTTTGTTGGCTACCAGCATGGTCAGCACATGAAATTGTTCTTCCATCTATTTCTCCCTTTGCCGCTCCGTATTGCAGTGATTTCACTCTGCACCTGCGCTCGCTGCAGGGCACGACATTTTTGTCCTGTGCAATCTACCCGCAAACCTGTGGTGATGA
This sequence comes from uncultured Desulfofustis sp., assembly GCA_965601575.1. Classification (GTDB taxonomy): domain Bacteria; phylum Desulfobacterota; class Desulfobulbia; order Desulfobulbales; family Desulfocapsaceae; genus JABDQA01. Next base: position 1,193 of record CBFCWR010000406.1, read on the forward strand.
CAACAGAATTTCTGCTGAGGTTCTTCGTGAATAAAGAACAATCGCTACCTGGGAACAGGCTGGATCAGAATGAAAAAGAGAGGAGAAGAAAAGGATGGGAAACGTCGATCAGCTGGTCGAGGTTTTCTTGCCGTTGGCGACGCCGCCGTTTTGTTCACGTGTGTCGATATCCTGCTGCTTGGCCTTGATTTCAGCTTCTGTATCTCCCGCCAGGCGCAAAGTTTTGGGCACCGCGATGTCAACACTGGCGGTACACGCTTCGCATACTTCTTTGGGGCAATCGGTGATCTCCCAGCAGGGAGCATAACGCAGCAGCTTTTTAATCCCGGGGATGGAAATTCCCTCGTCGTGGATCATCTTGCGGATACAGCCGATCCAGGTGATGTCATTGGCCGAAAAAAACCTTCGGTTGCCTTTGCGGGCAGGTTTTACCAACCCCTCATCCTCATAAATCCTCAGAGTTCGGGGATGTACGCCCAGGATCTGGGCAGCGACACCTATCGAATAAACCGGTGTTTCCGGCGTGATCGGCTGTACTTCTATATTTTTATTAGATGTCATGATCCCACCCTCTGTTTGGTCGGAGCATCTGTCCGGGGCTGCGCCTCGCCGCTCTCAGCGGGCGGGGCGCAGCTCCCTCCAGTACCCGGGTTCAATGATCCTCGGTCAGGTGGCCCCGGAAAAGGCGCTCACCCGCCAGGAACAGGAATCCGCAGAAAGCAAAGCCGCCCAGAGTAATCACCCACTCGTGAAAAGTCGGAGAATAGGTGAACAGCGACGGATAATCAACCATTCCCATGCCATGGTAATGGGGTACAAGTTGGCCGACGATCACCAGATCGTAGCGCATGAAGAAGATTCCTATCATGCCGGCTACCGAAGCGATGAACAGCACCCTCATGTTGTTGCCGCGCACCGCCAGAATCAATATAAAGGGTATGAGCATGCCAAGCGCCACCTCGCCGATCCAGAAATTGACCGCATAGGGACCTGACAGAAGCGCCTGAATGGCCTCATATTTACCGGGAGGGTTACCGGTGACCCCGGCGATCATCTTCCAGCTGGTGAAGAAAAGAATGATGGCCATCATCAGGGCGCCCATCTTGGCGACGGCACTGAGGGATTTCTTTATGTCATCGCTGAATTCCCAGCCATTGGCCCGGTAGGCGAGATAGGTGAAGAAAATGATCGCCACACAGCCGGACATCGCGGCCGAGGTAATGAAGTAGATCGGCATGTAAGGCCCATGCCAGAATTCACGGGCATTGAGCAGACCGAATACCGCTCCGAGGTTCGAGTGAGCGACAACACCGGTGAGAAGACCGGCCAGGCCGAACATGGTCGCCGTCCGGTGCTGTTCTTTCTGCAGCATGACGAACTCGATCATCATGAAGAACAGGTAGGCGCCGTAGAGCGTGCCCATCCACCAGATGTTAGAGGTGGGGTTGGCGCCGATCAC
>CBFCWR010000407.1:0-2626 GCA_965601575.1 uncultured Desulfofustis sp.
ATGGCGGAGAGGGTGAGATTCGAACTCACGGTACTTGCGTACACACGCGTTCCAGGCGTGCACCTTAAGCCACTCGGTCACCTCTCCGTCGGGCTGGGATGCAATGAGTGGTACTACTTATACGTTCAAAGGTAATTTATCAATCAAAAAACACTTTGTCAGGTCAAAAAGCTTGTCAGCAGCTAAAAAACAGGCCTCTTACCGACGCTTTTTGAAAAAGTCCCTGAGCATGCTGCTGCACTGTTCTTCCAGCAGTCCGCCCTCGATCTCCAGATGGTGATTCAACCGCCGGTCGGAACCGATCTGATAAACTGATTGAGCGGCACCGGATTTCGGATCAAGGGCCCCGAAAACCAGGCGTTCGATCCTGCTGTGGATGATTGCCCCCATGCACATCAGGCAGGGTTCCAGGGTCACGTAGAGGGTGCCGCCCAGTCTGTAATTTTGTAGATGAGCGGCAGCCTGACGAATCGCGTTGATCTCCGCATGGGAGGTGGGATCCTGGTCCAGAATCGGGCTATTGCCGCCGCTGCCGAGCACAATGCCGTCTTTCACCAGGACGGCGCCTACGGGAACTTCACCATGTGCGGCAGCATCTGCGGCCTTCTCCAGCGCCTGTCCCATCCATCTGGTGTCTTCCGGGCTGAAGTCCATGGGGAGCGCCCCTGATAGTTCAAGTGGTGCCGAGCAGCTGACTGATAAACGGTCCAACGGCTTCGCTGCCATGCCGGTCCACCAGTTTTATGGTCTGTGAGCCGACTACGCCCATATCGGCAACACCGATAAGAGCCTCGATGTCAGTACGGTTCTGGATACCGAATCCGACTGCCAGGGGCAGGGAGGTTGCCCGGCGACAGCGCTCGAGATAAGACGTGAACTCGGCGTCCAGCTCGCTGTGAGTGCCGGTGACGCCCTTTCGGGCCGTGCAATAGATAAAACCGGCCCCGTAGTTTGCCAGCTCTTCCATGCGCTCGTCCGTGCTGGTCGGTGAGTAGATCATTATAGGCGCGATTCCTTTCTGCTTTGCCGTTTTGCACAGATCAGCGCCTTCTTCGGGAGGCAGGTCCGGGAGAATCAAACCCTGAATACCGGCCTTGACCGCCTGATCAAGAAATCGCTGCTCACCGTATTTGTAGATGATGTTGAAATAGGTCATGTAGAGAAACGGAATATCGTGGGTCGCACACATTTCGGCCCCGAAAGCCAAACAATCATCGATAGTGGCGCCACGCGCCAGGCTGTCCTGGTTGGCTTTCAGAATGACCGGGCCATCGGCCATCGGCTCGGAGAAGGGAATCTGCATCTCAATGCAGTCCACGCCGTTCTCCACCATCGCTCTGATCACTTCACGGTTTGTCTCAAAAGACGGATACCCCAGTACGATGTGAGTCATCAGCAGGATATCCCTATGGGCTTTTCTTTGCCGAATTAGTTCTTCCAATTTCATGGGTGCACCAGATTGCTAAGCGCTATTGCTATTTGTTGTACTGGGCTGCGCGGTTGATGATGAATTCTTTCCAGGATGGATCATCGTAGGCGTGGGCGATTGTAAATATATCCTTATCGCCGCGACCCGACATGTTGATGATGACGGCCTCGTCTCGGGACAGTCCGGGAGCCTCCTTGAAAGCCTGCACAAAGGCATGGGCCGATTCCAGGGCAGGAATAATGCCTTCCATTCTCATGGTGAGATCCAGCGCCTCGATCACTTCCTCATCGGTGGCAGCCTCAAAGCGAACCGCTTTTTTCTCCCAGAGATCGGCGAGAATGGGTGAGACGCCAATATAGTCAAGCCCGGCCGACACCGAGTGCGTATCGAGCATCTGCCCGTCATCATTTTGCAGGAACATGGTTTTATAGCCCTGGGCAACGCCTGCTGAGGCATCGTTGCCGCAGAGTCGAGCGGCGTGCTGACCACTGTCGAGTCCGTAGCCTCCCGCCTCAACTCCAACCAGTTCGGTATTTTCTTCCTCGAGAAATCTCTGGAAAATGCCAAGCGAATTCGATCCTCCGCCGACGCAGGCGTAGATGCGTGCAGGCAGTGTGCCGTGCTGCCTGACGATCTGCTCTGCAGCTTCCTGCCCGATAATTGACTGCAGCCAGGAGACCATATCGGGAAAAGGTGCCGGACCGCAGGCGGTGCCGAATACATAGTGGGTGGTATCCATGTTGGTGACCCAGTCCCGAAAGGCTTGGTTGATCGCATCCTTGAGGGTCTTCGAACCATCCATGACAGGTACCACGGTGGCCCCCATCTTCTCCATCCAGAAGACGTTCGGCCTCTGGCGCAAGACGTCTTCCTCGCCCATGTAGACGGTACATTCAAAGCCGAATTTTGCCGCCATGGTTGCCGTGGCCATCCCGTGCTGACCGGCGCCGGTTTCGGCGATCACCCTGGTTTTACCCATGCGTTTGACCAGCAACCCCTGGCCCATGACGTTGTTGGCCTTGTGGGCGCCGGTATGGTTCAGATCTTCTCGCTTGATGTAGATCTGCGCACCGCCAAAATGGTTGGAGAGATTTTCGGCGTGGGTCAGCGGAGTAGGGCGGCCGGAATAGGTCGACATCAGGTCAGTATACTCGTCCCAGAAGGCCGGATCGTTTCTGATCTCCTGATAGGCGATGT
>CBFCWR010000408.1:0-2621 GCA_965601575.1 uncultured Desulfofustis sp.
GGGCTTGGGACACTCATTATCCTCATTGTTCGCTGGAATATCACCGATCCGATACAGAGGCTGATTGAGGCCGCTCGCCACCTCGGTGCGGGAGATTTTCGCTCGCGGGTGAGAACGAGCGGTGTTGCCGATCTCGACCGGCTGTCAGAAGAACTGAATCGAATGGCGGGACAACTGGAAGAGTTGGATAATAATAGATATTCCTTTTTTCAGGAAAAACTTCAGCTTGAAAAAGGTCTGCGCCATGCGGAAAAACTGGCCTCCGTCGGTCAGCTCAGTTCCGGGCTTGCTCATGAGATCGGGACGCCGCTCAATGTTATCAGCGGCCGCGCCGAGTATCTCCTCTCCAGGCTTGCCAATGATGATTCCGCCTGCAAGCATCTTCACACCATCGTGCAGCAGAGTGATAATATCGCCAGACTGATCGAGAGCCTATTGGCCTTTTCCCGCAAAGAACAACAGGCATTTACCGAGATTTCTTTGCGCCGGCCCATCGAAGAGGCCTATACACTCTGTCTGCTCCGCTCCAAACGCACTCGCGATGATATCAACTTGCAGCTTTCGCTCCAGGAAGAGATGTTGATCGGTGATGTGAATGCTTTACAGCACCTGTTCCTCAACTTGATGCTCAACTCCTTTCAGGCAATTGATGAGACAGGCGTCATTTGTATCAGCGCAACGAAGCCCTCGCAAGGGCTGCTGCAAATCGTTTATGAAGACAGCGGCCCAGGGATTCCCGAGGAGCAGCGTTCAAAGATTTTCGACCCATTCTTTACCACCAAGCAGGTTGGTGAAGGTACGGGGTTGGGCCTGTTCATTGTAGCCAACATAGTTGAAGAGCATGGCGGTGAAATCCAGGTAGGCGCAGCCTTACATGGAGGTGCCCGTTTCCTGATCTCACTGCGAGACGGATTGGACCACGGATGAGCTTACGTTCAAATTTCCAAATACTGATCGTCGATGATCATGAAGAGATGCGGGACTTTCTGCAGGATATTCTTACCGACCAAGGGTATCAAGCGACAACCGCCACCTCCGCCCATGACGCCCTTGATTGTCTGCAGCGCCGCGAGTTCCATCTTGTGATAACCGACATCAAGATGCCAGGCATGGATGGTGTCGGCCTGCTGGACCAGATCAAGTCCGGTAGCGGTTTCTCTCCCTTCGTGGTTCTGATTAGCGCCTTCGGAGACATCAATGAAACCATTGATTTCATGGACAAGGGCGCCTATGACTACCTCATTAAGCCATTCAAGATGGAGCAAATCCTGATTTCCGTGAAACGGGCCGAACGTGAACTGCGGATGCGGTGGCGAGTCAAGGAACTGGCGGACCGTGTCACTCGGCCTCACGTTTTCCAGCGATTGATTGGCAAGAGTGCAGGCATGCAGCAGGTTTTCGAGCTGATAAAAAAAGTCGCGCCGGCGACAGGAAGCGTGTTGATTGAAGGGGAAACCGGCACCGGCAAGGAACTGATCGCCCAGGCGATTCATCGTGAATCTCCCCGCAGGGATGGTCCTTTTGTGCCAATCAACTGTGCTTCGATCCCGGAGGGTTTGCTGGAGAGTGAATTGTTCGGATATGCCCGTGGCGCGTTTACCGGCGCCGATGAGAACAAAACGGGGCTGTTAGTCACAGCCAACAGAGGCACCCTGTTCCTTGATGAGATCAGTGAAATGCCCCCCTCCCTGCAAACCAAAATGCTGCGTGCGATTCAGGAGCAAACGGTTCGACCGGTCGGCAGTACCAGCGATATCAGTTTCGAGGTACGGATTATCTCCGCGACCAATCGTGATCTGCGTGAAGCTGCGAGTGCTGGGGAGTTTCGTGAAGATATCTTCTACCGGCTTTCCACCTTTCAAATCGGAGTACCACCACTACGGCAGCGGCGGGAGGACATCCCCCTGCTGATCGAAGCGTTTGTCGCCCAACATGCCGCTCAAGGCCGGGACATTTTCTTTCCCCCCGAGGTATTGCGAGCACTGATCGATTATTCCTGGCCCGGGAACGTTCGTGAACTTCGCAGTATGGTCGAACGCTGCATTTATCTGTGCGAAGGCGAGACCGTACAATTTGAAGATCTGCCCGGGGAGATGCGGCGGCAAACCCGGCCGGCAAATCGTTACTGCCTGCCCGACGACAAAACCCTCGCAGACGTCGAACTCGAATATATCCGCTTCATACTTGACCGCTGCAAAGGCAACCGGGTCCGCGCCGCAGAGATCCTCGGCATTAACCGTAAAACCATCCAACGTAAACTCAATAACTCTCCAACCTAGACTGCGACTATTTGTCGCAGTGGCCGATTTTGTCGCAGTCAGGGCCTTTTCCTCGCTGGTTGCAAAACATCTCCGCATCGTTATTCGCATAGCAATTTAAGCATGTTGCGGATATATCCTCGGATCGTTCCTCTTCTGGCACGCCCTGTGCAGCCAGTGTGGGGTTGATGGTTCCGTTCGGACCATCATGCCACACTTCCAAAAAGAGCGGAAACGGATGAGGAAATCGAACAAAAAAGCGCTTGCTGCCGTGCTGTTACTATTGTCCGGTGTCGGTATTCTGATTTATCGCGGCTTTGCCAACACCAGCATCTACTACATGACGGTCGATGAATTGATGAC
>CBFCWR010000409.1:0-2603 GCA_965601575.1 uncultured Desulfofustis sp.
CTGTCTCAAAAGAGTGTGAGTGATTGGCGCTCGGCCGTCGAGCGAGGCTATGCCGTCATGAGTGCGTTATGCACACGAGTCGCTATGGTCGGTTTTTCGGCCGGAGGGATGCTGGTGCTGGAGCTGGGATCGCATCTGCAGGGTTTGTCGGGGGTGGTCGCGGTCTGCCCCCCCTTCACACTTCAGGACTACTCCAACCGTTTCATGCCGCCAACGCATATCTGGAATCGTCTGCGTCAGCGCTGGAAAGGCAACCAGAACACTCAGGAGTTTGTTGAATTTGAACCTGAAAACGCTGCCATAAATTATCATCGCAATCCGGTGGCCGGAGTTGATCAGGTCGGCACCCTGCTTGCACAAACCCGGGCCAGGCTCTCTTTTTTGACACCCCCGACATTGATCATCAGTGCCGATCAAGACCAGGTCATCGGTTCCCGCAGCAGTCTCAGGGTATACGAGGGGATTGCCAGCGATAAAAAAGAGCTGCTGAGGATTTCCAGTACCAGGCACAATATTATCACTGGAAACCTGACCGGGGTGGAGCCGCGCGTGAGGGACGCGATAGCTTCGTTTCTCATGAGCCATACCCGCTAGTTTGCTTCTTGCAGGCTGGCTTGTGTGCCTCCGGTCGAACTTTCTTTCCGGTGAACCCGGGTATGCGGAGTGCGGATAGATTGTCTCGTGCTATTTATGTTTTACAATGAACTGTTGTACACAATCTCTTTGCTCTTTCATGAAGAGCACTATTCCATAAAAATTTGGGGGATGCATAACAATGAAGACGGTATTAGTAACCGGCGCGACTTCAGGATTCGGCAGAGCCTGCGCTGAGCTTTTCGTGGCCAGAGGCTGGCACGCTGTTATCACGGGCAGGAGAAAGGAGCGGCTCGACGAACTGGTCGATCATCTCGGCAAAGATAAGGTGCACGGTCTCTGTTTCGATGTGCGCGATCGGCACCAGGTTGAGGCAGCCATAGACGGGTTGCCCGAACGGTTCGGTGAGATTGACGTGCTGGTCAATAACGCCGGGCTCGCACTCGGACTCGAAATGGCCCATGAGGCAAGTCTGGAAGACTGGGAGACGATGGTCGACACCAATATAAAAGGGTTGCTCTATATGACCAGAAAAGTCCTGCCGGGCATGGTTGAGAGAAGACGCGGGCACATCGTCAATGTCGGCTCGGTGGCCGGCGATTATGCCTATCCTGGCGGGAACACCTACGGTGCAAGCAAGGCCTTTGTCTCTCAGTTCACCAATAATCTCATCGCTGATCTGCAGGGTACCCCCGTAAGAGTGACCAATATAGAACCGGGGCTGGCCGAGACGGAATTCTCGACAGTACGTTTCCATTGGGATGAAACAAAAGCCGACAAGGTTTATAAGGGTACCGAACCGCTGACTGCCGCAGATATAGCCGAGGCGATAATGTGGTCGGTGGAGCGGCCTGCGCATGTGAACGTCAATCGAATAGAAATCATGCCGGTCTGTCAAAGCTTCGGCCCGATGGTGATAGTGAGAGATTAAGAAACGCCAGGCATTTATGGGGCTGCCAGCGGGCGAACAGCCCGGGGACCCGGAAGCAGATAAGTTGGATAGGGAGGCAGCGATAAAAACCATCAGAGGGATGCGCGGAAATTAGAAAGAGGGTGAAAATGATGATACGTATTGCATGGGCGTGTATATTTTTGATCGTTGCCGGTTGTGCGCAACTGCAGACTGACAGCGAGATCGATAAGGCGACCGATTTTACCGGACTGAAAACTTTCAGTTGGCTGCATGACACAGAAAAACCGGCTGAAGATGTCAGGCTGAACGACCCCAAAGTCAGGCAGACGGTTCGTAGCGCGGTGGAAGAATCACTTATATCGAAAGGATATGAACAAGTCGAACGGCAGCAGGCCGATTTTCTGGTGACCTGGTTCGGTGCCATCGAGCAGAAAATGAAAAAAGAAAACATTGATCATTTCTACGCTCCTTATGGATATGGGACATTGTATAGAGACCCCGTCCTTAATACAGAATCACCGCGAACGATCGCCGAATATGAAAAAGGCACGATTATTATCGACATCGTGGATCCTAAAAGCCAGAAGTTGATCTGGCGTGGCACCGGCAGTGGCAAGCTTGCGGAGGATCAGCCCGAACAAACCGCTTTGCGGAACCTGAACCGCTCGGTGACTAAAATTCTTGATCCGTTTCCTGCACGTTAGAAGCTCCAAGTAGCTGATTATAAATGATTTAGTGTGCTCTTTGTCCGATGACAGAACCATCCATGGGCCGTTGAGCGCTAATGGTTAACGAAAATAGGGTCCATGCGGCTTGGGAAGGTCTGGTAGGACAGGGAAAATGAAGTCCTCCAATCCTGGCAGTGTATTGTTGAAGAGGGACTGGGAATAGGAAAAAGAAGTTGACAGCCATGGGCTCACAAGATATATTCCCCTCCTACTTTACGGATACCGATTGTCGTAAAAACAGTGACTTAGGCGCTAATCGGTTTCGTGCTGTTTTCGCGATCCTGTATGATATCAGCAGGTTGTGGAAAATTGAAATCCTCGGTAGCTCAGTTGGTAGAGCAGGTGGCTGTTAACCACCCTGTCGGCGG
>CBFCWR010000410.1:0-2582 GCA_965601575.1 uncultured Desulfofustis sp.
CGATTGACAAGGTACTCGGATCTCTCGCTGTCGACGAGCTGACTCCCCCGCCAGCCGAGCTGATTTATGACCGGATAAGAGGCGGAGGAGGGTAGAGATGCGCGGATTGATTCTGGTCATCGACGCCTTTGGCATAGGCGCGGCCCCGGATGCCGATGACTATGGGGACCGCGGCGCTCACACCTTGAGGTCGGTGTGCGCGGCCGGGGGCAATGGCACCGCTGCCGACTGGCCAACCCTGCTGGGGCTGGGCCTGGGGAACTGCGCCGCCTTGACCGGACCTCCGGTTGAAGGCTGCCCGCCGGCTCGGGACCCACTGGCCTCCTGCGGCGCCATGAGACAGAAATCGACCGGCAAGGATACCACCACAGGACACTGGGAACTGGCCGGCGTGGTAATGGAGCAGGGATTTCATGTCTTCCCGGCTGAATTCCCGTCCTTTCCCCCTGAACTGGTTAGTCGCTTTGAGGAGGCTACCGGTTACCGGCTGCTCGGCAACAAGGCCGCATCGGGTACGCAGATTATCGAAGAACTTGGATCGGTTCAGCAGAGCGAGCGGGGGCTGATCTGCTACACCTCGGCCGACTCCGTCTTTCAGATAGCCGCCCATGAGCAGGTGGTTCCCCTCGAGGAGCTCTACCGCTGCTGCCTGAGTGCCAGGAAAATCTGTGATGACTACAATATCGCCAGGGTAATTGCCCGGCCGTTCGAGGGCAGCCCCGGCAGCTATACCCGAACCGCAGGGCGGCGTGACTATTCCATCGACTTACCCAGCCCGACCATGCTTGATGTCCTGCAGGAGCACGGGGTTGAAACAGTTGGAATCGGCAAAATCGGTGATATCTTTAATCATCAGGGGCTGACCCGGAGCCTGCCCGACAAGGGTAACGAAAAATGCCTGGCACGGGTGAAACATGTGCTGCGGCAGAGGCCCGGCGTTGATCAACTGATATTTGTCAATCTGGTCGACACCGATATGCTTTACGGGCACCGGCGGGATCCGCTGGGATACTACCGGGCCATCGAATCCATCGACCGGGAGCTGCCGGACATAGCGGCTCTGCTTGGTGAGGACGATTTTCTGATAATAAGTGCTGATCACGGCTGCGACCCTGACTTCAAAGGGACCGACCACACCCGAGAATTTGTCCCCCTGATTTTCTGTCAACCCGGCAGAAGTCCTGTCGATCTGGGAATCAGAGAGAGTTTCACCGATGTGGCCGCCACCGTGTGCCGATTATTCGGTACCACCCATCACTGCGGCAGCCCGTTTGTATCTGCTTGAAAATGTCCAGCGATCATGTCATAAACACAGAGGCTGCCTTGTATTCTGCTGATCAACAATTCTGCAGCTTCGCTTGTCCCAAGATGATGCCATCCAATGAATTGCTGTTGTCAAACTTGTCCTTCTCTAAAAAGGAGTGAGCCATGAAAAAAATCCGTGTTGCCCTATCTGCTGTCCTGACTCTGTTTTTCATCACCGGTCTCCTGGCCGTGGGCCAGGCCGCCAAAATGAAAATTGCCATGGTGACCGACGTCGGCGGCGTTAACGATCAGTCTTTCAACCAGTCAGCCTGGGAGGGGCTCAAACGATCCGAGAAAGACTTTGGCATCAAGGTTGCGTACAAGGAATCGAAGCAGGATGCCGATTATGCGCCGAACATGGAGACGCTGACCGATGCCGGCTATGATCTGATCTGGGGTATTGGATTTTTGATGGGTGACGCGATCAAGGAGACCGCCGAGATCAACCCTGACCAGAAATATGCCATCATCGATTACTCTTATGGGGATGAGACGCCCCAAAACGTGGCCTGCGCAGTCTTCCAGGAAGAAGAACCATCGTTTCTGGTGGGCTACATTGCCGGGAAAATGACCAAGTCCAACAAAGTCGGTTTTGTCGGTGGTATCAAGTTTCCTCTGATCGAGAAATTTGAATACGGTTATATGGCCGGCGTAAAACTGGCCAACCCGGGTGCCGAAGTGCTGCGCCAATACGCAGAATCGTTCACCGATGCAGCCAAGGGCAAGGCCATCACCAACAACATGTACCAGCAGGGCGCCGATATCGTCTTTCACGCCTCCGGCGGCGTCGGGGACGGAGTCATTGAAGCCGCCAAAGAGAAGGGCAAATGGGCCATCGGCGTCGACAAGGATCAGAATTTTCTGGCCCCCGACAATGTGCTGACTTCGGCCATGAAGCGGGTCGACAATGCCATCTACGACATTGGCAAGCGTCTGATTGCCGGTGAATTCGCCGGCGGTGAAACGGTGGTGTACAACCTGAAAAATGACGGAGTCGGTATCGCCCCGACCTCGGACAAACACGTGCCGGCCGAGATTCTCAAAGAGGTCGACGACCTGGTTGCCAAGATCAAGGCGGGTGAAATTGTAGTCCCTGCAACCAAGGAAGCGTTCGATAAGTTCTAGATAGACTGCAGCCAGTCAGCTCAGAGTGTCTTCTCAGCGCACCGCATCTGTGGTGCGCTGAAGCGGAGTGCAGGGGGAGACCGTGACCAGCGTCGACTTCGCCCATAGGGCCGTGGAAATGATCGATGTCGTAAAGAAGTTCGGCGACTTCA
>CBFCWR010000411.1:0-2576 GCA_965601575.1 uncultured Desulfofustis sp.
GGCCGACATCCGGTCGGTTTTTCAGCGCGGAGTTGAAAAGGCCGAGCGCAGCAGCTCCAGGCAATTGTCAATGCACGCGCACCGAGTCGAGAGGCAATCAGCTAGCTACCGAGCAGCGCCTTGCGCAGCTTCTCGGCGACCGGTTTATCGCCAAGCCAGATCGCCAGCAATAAATCATTGAATTCCTTGCCGACGATGGTGCCTTTTTCTGTTGCATTGATCGACACCGTAGTTCCTTTTCCGGGCACATAATCGAGCACAATGCGATCACCTTTTTTTACCGTATCGAACAATCCATTGAACTCGGCGATTTCTGATTTCAATTTTTCGAGCTGCTCGGGGGTTCCATTTCCGGTGAATCCATCGTCCCAGGCTTTAACCAGCGCATCTTTATCCACCTCTTTGTAGAGAAAGTGCATAATCAGCTGCTTGGCCCCGGCGTCCCCAATCACCTGGTCCCTGTCACTGCCCGGATTTTCGAGATAGAGCATTGCCACATAGACTTTGACGACAAATTTAGATCGAATGCCGGCGCCGTTGAGCTGCAGCACGGTGCCGTCGGCCTGAGTTACCTGCTCGTCAATGGCCACGCCAGCGATCTCGCTGGCCACCACCGGGGAGCACAGCAGGCAGCACAGCATCGCCGTGATAATAAATCTCCTCATCGCTAAACCCTCCTCATCTCTTCTGGAATTATACATAGCGACAGAAGTTCACTCCACCCGTTCAGGCAAACCATGAGTAAAGAACCGGCAGAGGCCGGGAGCACCCACCGCTGCGAGTACTGCAAGATGGATGGAACTGATGCCGTTAAGTTTGGTTGTGAAGCCGGGATTACCCTCTACCATCTGTGGAAACAAAAAAAATGCACAAAAGCAATAAAAATCAGAAGGGGTGATCACTCTGTGATACCCCCCTGTTGATATTCTTATCCCCGAAAACCTCATTCAGGGGAGAAAGATTATGAAGCAGATGCAGAATGCGAGCGTGACGACCGATTTCAGGATTACCGGCCCGGGAAGAATAGAGAACGCAGTGGCACATCGCCTGCTGGTGCAGCTCAAAAAGCGAATTCATCAGCTCTGGGACGACCGGCGAGACATGCTGATAGCAACCGTGGCGACCTGTACGATCTCCTTGTCAGTGCTGCTGATCAGTTACCTGTTCTTTTTCCAGCTCGCCGCTCACGGCTGGTAAAAGCTACTCTTTCCAGTCTGGCCTGATATGCAGCTCGGTAAGTTGTTTTCGGGCCACGGGCGAGGGTGCATCGGTCAGCGGGCAGGTGGCTTTCTGGGTTTTTGGAAAGGCAATGACGTTTCTGATGGAGTCACTTCCGGTGATCAGCATCAGCAGCCGATCCAGGCCAAAGGCGATACCGCCGTGCGGCGGCGCTCCGTAATGGAGGGATTTAAGTAGAAAGCCAAATTTTTCTTCGGCCTCTTCCTCGCTGATTGACAGGGCTTTGAGCACCTGCATCTGCACCTGGGCGTCGTGAATACGAATCGACCCTCCACCGATTTCATTACCGTTGAGCACCAGGTCATACGCACGCGAATAGACCTTGCCGGGATCCTCCGCCAGTTTCTCGATATCTTCCTCCCGTGGGGCGGTGAAGGGGTGGTGCAGGGCCTGATAACGCTTCTCCTTATCATCGTATTCCACCAGGGGAAAATCAGTGACCCAGACAAAGTCAAAGCGCTCCTTGTCAAGTAAATCAAGTCGGCGAGCCAGTTCATTGCGCAGCTCTCCGAGTACCTGAAAGACGATGGAATTCTTGTCCGCACCGAAAAAGAGCACATCGCCTGGTTCGGCCCCGAGACTCTCGTCTATCTTCTTCTGCTCAGCTGCCGAGAAGAATTTTGCAATGGGTGACTGCCAGCTGCCGTCCTCCTTGATTTTCACCCAGGCCAGCCCCTTGGCGCCGAACTGAATGGCAAATTCGGTCAAATCGTCGAGTTCTTTTCTGGTGAATGACCCACAGCCCTTGGCATTGATTGCACGAACCGTACCCCCACTGTCGGCCGCAGACCTGAACACCTTGAAATCGCATGCCGAGGCGATTGCGGTCAAATCGACCAGTTCAAGACCGAATCGAGTGTCGGGCCGGTCGGTACCGAACCGCGCCATGGCTTCGTCGTAGGTGATGCGGGTAAATGGCGGTAGAACATCAACGGCGCAGGTTTGAGTAAATAGTTCGGCAATCATTCCCTCGACCACTTCTATGACCTGCTCCTCATTGACGAAGGACATCTCCATATCTATCTGGGTGAATTCCGGCTGCCGATCAGCCCGTAGATCTTCATCCCGGAAACATTTTACAATCTGGTAATAACGGTCCATGCCGGCAATCATGAGCAGCTGCTTGAAAAGCTGTGGAGATTGCGGCAGGGCGAAGAAACGGCCGGCGTTGACCCGGCTTGGCACCAGGTAGTCCCGAGCCCCCTCGGGCGTCGATTTGGTCAACATCGGTGTCTCGATATCGATGAACCCCTGCCCGTTCAGATAGTGCCTGATGGTTTGTACGGCCTGGTGCCTGATCATCAGGTTGGCGCACATTTCCGGCTTTCTCAGGTCCA
>CBFCWR010000412.1:0-2569 GCA_965601575.1 uncultured Desulfofustis sp.
AAGCTTCTAATTGCTGATTAATTAGAACTGCGTGACAACACAAAAGGCCGGCCCATTCGGGGGTCGGCCTTTTCTATTGGCAATCAGGCATCACCTCAAAAAACGCGTTTCTCCTGAGCCTGGAACCAGTTGCGTTCTTAAAGCGTATGGTGTTTCTGACCTGCCCCTCGAGCTGAACTGGTCTTCCGCCTAGTGCTCAACAGCTTCTGTCAGGCTCACCTCAATTACTTCTTCCAGATCTCTTAGATGGACGGGCAGATTCCCGTCGTCATTGATAATGATCGTGTAGCCCTGCTGCTGCAGAGCTGAAATCGTTTCTGCACTTGGCATGGCGGGATACACAGTCAGGTCGGTGTAAAACATCGCTTCAATGGGGCGGTTATAATTGAACATTACCCCGTTGCGATGGTCCTCTTTTTTCAACACCCGCAAGTCGACGACCCACTGCGGGTTTCTCTCCTTTAGTTCGAACACGGTAAGCCGTTCCACGCCGTAGCGAATGGGCAAAATGAGGATCAGGGCCAGGACCGCGTTGATTACCCATGTGAATCGACTCTGAGGCTTTAGGTCGGCGAGAGCATGGAAAAATGTTGCCGTCATGAAAAACAGGGCCGGAGCGGTGATGAACAGATAGGCCTGCATTTTGGTTGCGGCCAGTGAGAAAAAAATAAACGGGACCAGAAACCAGACCAGTACCGCCAGTTTTCTCTTGTCTCGGAGATTGTTCAGGTAGCGCCAGACAAACCATCCCAGGGGCAGATAGATCAATTCACCGTAGTTGATTCTTATCCGATTTAGATAATAGAATACCGATCCCGAGTGCCCCTCGAGTCCTTCAAACAAATGATGAACATTGTAGTTCGATTCCCATGCAGCCTCCCGGGGGAAGGCGGAGAATATGTAGAGCTGCCAGGGAAGAAATATAACGGTAAGCGTTGTCAGTATGACAGCACAATGCAGGGCAATGGTTTTGGGGCTGAACTTTCCCGAGTCCCAGGCCAGGAGCAGCCAGATGGGCAGGACAATCAGCGCCGGCAGCCACTTGGACAAAATGGCCAGCCCTGTGGAGACGCCCACCAGCACCGCGTAGATGAATTTCTCTTTCCTGCAGTAGTGAATACTCAGATAGACGGAGAGCAGGATAAAGAACATGAAGAACACATCCACGTGATCGGTTGCCTTCCTTCCCCCAACCAGGGAGAGCAAGAGACCGTTCAGGGAAAAAAGAAAGGCAGCCAGGTACCCTGTTCTTCTGTCAAAAAGGTAGCTGCCGACGGAGAAAACCAGGTAGACGGCGATCGATGCCAGTACCACTGAGGGGGCTCGCACTGCCAGTTCATTCACCCCGAAGAGCCACATGCTCCCGGCTATACCCCACAGTGCCAGAGGCTGTTTATGCAGCCAGACATGATTGGCCTGCCAGTCCTTGAAGTCGTAGGGCAAAAGCGGGGTGTCGTAGAGGGTCGGAAGCAGGGGATGGCTGAGGAGATTCTTGGCCACCAGGGCATGGTATCTCTCATCCCAATGATGGAGAAAGAAATCGGCGGACACATAGACATACAGACAAAGTGCGCTCAGAATCATCACCCCGATTGCTCCGGAGTACTGTTCTTTCTGCTGCAATCGCCAGGACCACCAATACCCGGTGGAAGCCAGAATGAGCGAAATGATGCCGAAAGTAAGGTTTTCCACGATAAAGGGCTTCCTGGTCTGTTGATTTCTCCGGTTACCTTCTCTTCTTTTTAAAAGAACTCACCTTAACCGATATGACTATAATGGCTATCGGGAGCGCGAAACAAACAAATATCGAGAGAACCTTGCAAGAGTGCTTTAACCGGATGTAAGCGATGGGTCTGCGTCATCCCTGGACGCCCGGACTACTCAAGTGAAGCCTACGACGGCGATGTAGACAAAAAAGCACTCAGAAAGGAACGTGGGTGAAGGCAGATGAAGCCCCCTGAGAGGAGGCTTCGGTTTCGTAGAGGCTGAAGGCTCCAATGGGCTTCCGGGATGATCGGTTAAATGGTCAGCCTATCGTGATGGCTGGTCTCGTCCTAAAACCTGTTTTTATTGTTAAATCCCGTCCTGTTTCTCGGGGGATAGGGGATGATCACGTTGTTGCCGGGAAACTCAAAAATTCCCAAATCCTTTCTGGAATACCAGTCACCCACCACCTTGCCCTCATTATCGAGAATATATGCTCCCATAAAATAACCCAGATATCTATTGGAGATTCTCTCATCGTATCTCTGGCGGTCGCTCCATTTAACCCAGTATTCGAGCTGTTCTTTGTCCAGATCGATCTGGTGCCAGAATTTCGACTGTACCGTCAGGTTTTTGTCGATGCCCATGATGGCGTCGGGATCCAATTCGGTACCCGACCAGTAGTAGTTGTAATTGGGATCGATGGTCAGGGACCTGTATTTCTTGGTGATGTCACCGCTTTCTCGAAGGGTCCCGGGATTCTGCAGGGCGGTGGCGGTACAGCTGCACAAAAGGGCAGCCAGCATCACCAATACTAGTGCTCGTAAAACTCCTGTCATAGCAACCTCCGTCAAAGAGTTTTGCA
>CBFCWR010000413.1:0-2562 GCA_965601575.1 uncultured Desulfofustis sp.
CCGCCCCTGCGCCAGCGGCTCCAGGAAAATCCACGGGAAATAACCATCCTGCTTTCATTTATCATCGAGCGCATCGTGGGCAGGCAATCTCCTGAACTCGTCGCGGAGATCGATCGGATTATTGGCGAGCAGCAGCCTGAACACTATGGCTGGCCGGGCAATATCCGTGAACTCGAGCAATGCGTGCGGCAGATTCTTCTCAAGGGAGTCTACAACTGGCAGCAGGAAGAGGGCTCGCACTACGGTGAGTTGGCCGATCGCATGGAAGAGGGGAGCCTGTCGGCGAATCAGCTGCTGGCCACCTACTGCAGCAACCTCTATACCAGGCTCGGTACTTACGAGGCGGTAGCCACACTCACAAAACTTGATCGACGTACCGTCAAAAAATACATAGTCCAGTCAGTCGCAGACTCACCCCCTTGAACAGGTGAAAACCAAGAAGCTGCTCTCATTTATAAAGAGAAGGTTGATCCAGAGAACAACGGGAGCAAAGTCTCGTTGAACAAAGTGGCGAGGAAGTCGAACGCAGTTCCGATCAATGAGATAAAGGAGTGCAGCCCATCCCTGGAAAATTCAACGAAGCGATGCGCGGTCGACGCCACCTGATTCCACAGTTCGTGGTGGAAATCCAGATAGATCGACAGGCCGATGAGAATCGTCACGATTACCAGCATCGAAACGATCTGGCGAACAAGGATTTCCCTGCGAAGCTCGCTGTCCCCCAAACCAAAAAGGGCCGGCAGAAGTGATACCATGAACCAGGGGGCGGTCAGGAGCAATCCGGCAAGTATGAAGGTCTGACCGAAGTCGGCCGATCGGTAGGAAACATAAAAAAGGGTCAGGGCCGCTGCGGCTACCAGAAATAAACTCGCCTGCAGTATTGAGAAGAGGCTGTCGCGGAGCAGGGATGGTCCGTGTTTCACAGGTTCGTCTGACAGCTGTCCGTCGTGCATGTGGTGCGCTTTCTCTTGACGTGGAAGTTAGAAACTGACTAGAAACTCAGCTTAACTGAAACTAACTGATATAAATGGTATTGGCAAGAAAGGGTCCGATAATGGACGTACTGACATTCTGATAACTGAAACCGAAAATAGTCACAGTCCCGTGGAGAGGAACCAATGGACGATTTCGCCCCTTCATTCTGGATCAAGAGACTGGAAAAATGCGCCGACGCACTTTCGGCCAATAATTTCTCAGTTTATATTGCCGACCGGTTGTCCCAGGCCAAACATATTTTCACCCAGCAGATTTTTAAAAGTATAGAAGTGTCTTCAGCTTCTTGGGGGGATTCCATGAGTCTCAAGGATTCAGGCATCCTCGAATTTCTGAGGTCAGATTCAGGTATCGACTTCATAGACACCTTTGAACCCGGTATAACCCGGGAAGAGAGTATGGAACGCAGACGCCGGGCTTTGCTGGTCGACTTGTTCCTTACCGGCTCCAATGCAGTGACCGAGGACGGCTGCCTGGTAAATCTTGATATGGTCGGCAATCGGGTAGGCGGCCTGACCTTCGGCCCACACCACGTAGTGCTGGTGGTGGGAAGAAATAAGATCGTTAGGGATGTCGAGGCCGGGATGGAGCGAATTCGACGCTTTGCCGCACCGATGAATGCGATCCGCCATGAGGGCTGGAAAACGCCCTGCGTAAAGACCTCATTCTGCATGGATTGCCAGAGTCCCCAGAGAATCTGCAACACCTGGACAATCACCCGGAAATCTTACCCAAAGAGCAGAATAAAGGTAATTCTGGTGAACGAGGATGTGGGACTTTGAAGGAACCGACCCGATTGTCGCATCATCTGGTAGCCAAAAGCAGTAAAGAAGTGGTAAAGGATAGCACCATGAGTAAATTTGAAAAATACCTGGAAAGATTCGAGCTTGGCCACTCAGTGGCCTTGAGCAGGAGCAGGGGATGGAGCTATGTGATCGGCTGGGCTCACCGGATTACCGGCCTCTTTCTGCTTTTTTACCTGCTGCTCCACATCAACACCTTATCCACACTGACTGAACCGGAGGTGTTCTCTGCCCGGATGGCGATCTTGAGCGGCCCGCTTTTTCGCGTCCTGGAATTGGTCCTGGCGGTGCCGGTCATATTTCACAGTCTCAACGGCGGCAGGGTACTGGTGTATGAGCTTTTTACCACGGACTATGACGATCTGCTGCGCTCCTGGGTGGGAATCCTCTCAGCCGTCTACCTGCTCCTGCTCGGCTATTTCATGTATCTTGGCGACCAGTCGGTGAGCCCTGTGTTTTTCTGGTTTTCAGCCATGGCGACGGGCCTCATCATCAGCTATGGTTGTGCCCGGAAATTACGACGTGCCCAGGGATCTATGTTCTGGAAAATGCAGCGGCTGAGCGGAGCGCTTTTATTCGTACTGGTCCCGGCACACATGCTGTTCATGCATTTGAATCACTCTGTCGGTCGTGACGTACAGGTGATAACGGAGCGGCTCAGCCAGCCTTCGATCGCCGTGATTGATGGTATACTGCTGATCCTCGTGCTCTATCACGGCGGTTTCGGACTTGTCGGGGTTCTGAAAGACTATGTCACCGATCGCCG
>CBFCWR010000414.1:0-2559 GCA_965601575.1 uncultured Desulfofustis sp.
CCATGGCCTATCAGACTTTTGTAACGGCTTCCTTCGGTTTGATCGGCTGGATGATGATGATAAAGCGCTACGGCGCCACCACGCTGCATAGTTTTATTTTCATTATGCCCATTTCCGGTGTATTCTTCGGGGTATTGATACTCGGCGAACCGTTGACCAAGAACCTGATCGGTTCGATCTTACTGGTGACTGTCGGGCTTATCGTTGTCAATCGGTCCCCGAAGGAGTTGGGGTTGAAACATTACTACCATTACCTTTTTCCCGGAAAGCATTAGAATATGATTGGAATATTAAAAAAGATGATGGGTGATCCTGTTCAGGAAGAAACAATCATGAGTCAGGACGATGCCCATATCGCCCTCTGCGTACTTTTAATTGAAGCGGCCCATGTTGACGGTGAATGTTCGGATGAGGAAATGGCCCATGTCATTGAGACGCTCACCGATAAATGCGGCGTGTTAAAAGAGGATATTGATGAACTGATCGAAAAAGCCTATCAGAAAAGAAAGGATGCCATCGATCTGTTCGCCTTCACCCGTTACCTGAATCAGAATTATTCGAAAGAAGAGAAGCTCAAGGTCATGGAATCGGTCTGGCGGGTTATCCATATTGACGGAAGACTGGAAGGGCATGAAGATCATTTCGCCCATAAGCTGGCAAATTTGCTTCGCCTGACCCACAAAGAGCTGATCGATGCCAAAATCAGCGCCCGAGAACAGTTGAAGAGATAGTGGAAAGGGATGGATCAGGATGGGGCCACATCGCAGGATAAAGCTCAAGCTGTCGATGTAAAAAAAGCGCTGGAGCGACGGGCAGAAGAACTCTCTATCTTGAACCACCTGGCCGAGGCGATAAGTTCAAGCCTCGATCTTGACGATATTCTTCACTCCATCTGCCGCGAGATGGTGATGGTGTTGAACGCCAGGAACGTCGGCATCGCGCTGCTCAACGATAAGAAAGACAACCTCAAGGTGGTGGCCTTTCATACTGAACAGGAAGGTGAAACCGATGTCACCGGGCTCGAGTTCAGTCTGGAGGGCAATGACGCCAGCCTGTTCGTAATTAAAACCGGAGAACCAATCGTGGTACCGGATGCCCAGTCCAATCCGATTACCAGATCGATGCACGAGGTGTTCAGGCAGCGCGGTACAAACTGTCTTATGGTGGTACCTCTGCTGGCGCGGGGCGAAGTAATCGGCACCATTGGCATTCCATCTGACTCGCATGAAGTGTTTTCCCAGGACGATGTCAGGCTGAGCCAGACCATCGCCGGTCAGGTGGCAAGCGTCATCGATAATGCCAGGCTCCATCAATCGGTAAAAAGAGCCCGGGATGTGGCTGAACGTGAGTTGGAAATCGGCCGACAGATCCAGACCGCCTTTTTCCCGGAAACGATCCCTGATCTGAGCGGCTGGAAGACTGCTATGTATTTCCAGTCAGCCCGGCAGGTGGCCGGTGACTTTTATGATGTGTTCGCCCTGGAAGAAGGAAGGAGAATGGGAGTCATCCTGGCCGATGTCTGTGATAAGGGTGTCGGTGCAGCACTGTTCATGGTACTCTTTCGCAGTCTGCTCCGAGCTAATTTGATGCTCGGCTTCAGCCGTTCCACGGGGTCAGACGACGATACCTGTCAATTACTCATAGCGGCGGTAGACAGAACCAATCGCTATATTGCTGAAAATCATTCGCAAGCCAATATGTTTGCCACCGTTTTCGCTGCGGTTCTGGAAGAGGATAGCGATGAACTATGCTATCTCAACTGTGGACACGATGCGCCGGTGCTGATCAGGACTAACGGACAAATGGAGCGCCTTGTGCCCGGCAGTCCCGCGATTGGAGTATTTGCAGAGCTGGAATTTCGCTGCGGTCGTATTTCGCTAACCAAGGGCGAATCGGTTGTTGCTTTCACCGACGGGGTAACGGATGCCCAGTCCAGTGAAGATCAATCTTTTGGGGAAGAGCGCTTGTTGGAAATCCTCACAGAAGCGCCGCTGCTTGAGAATCGTATGAAGGCGTTAAGACGGGCGATTGAGGAACATATTTCCGGGGCGGATCAATATGACGACATTACCTTCATAGGAATTGAAAGAACCGACTGACATCAAAACTTTCAGATGACACGAATCAGCAAGAATCTGGTTGCACCCGGCCTTTATTGGGTGGCTGTTCCCGAGGCGGATCTTTACATCCAATGCGGCTGTGTCGAAGATTCTGTGAAGCATCTGATCCGTCGGGGGCTGATCACCCAGTTGGAAAAGGACAACATCACCTGGGAAACGGGTCCCAATGCGATCCTGCTCTCAGATCTCATGCTGCAGGGGGGGCATTTTTCAAATCTGGCCGAATTCCCGGTGCTTCAGATGCTGTACCGGCAGGGCATGGGGATTCCCGGGCATCCCAACAACACGGGCGCGAAGCCACTGCTCATAGGCAACTCAGAGCAGCTTCAGGCCCAAAATAAGTATATCCACCGCGGAAATTACGGCCTGATATCCATCGATGAACTGCTGGCATCCGGTCTGAGCAAAGATGAGGCTGAGATTGTCTGGAACCTCAAGA
>CBFCWR010000415.1:0-2552 GCA_965601575.1 uncultured Desulfofustis sp.
TGGGTGCGGTCAAATTCAACCCGCTCATCGCCGTCCTCGCCGGCACCACCCTGATTATAGGGGTATGCTACATGCTGTGGCTCTTCCAACGGGTCTTTTTTGAAAAACCCAACAGCAAACTGGCGGGCTTTGCCGATTTAACGGCAATCGAGACCCTGACCATCCTGCCGATCGTAATCCTGATCGTGGTCATGGGC
Source organism: uncultured Desulfofustis sp. (assembly GCA_965601575.1). Lineage (GTDB taxonomy): Bacteria > Desulfobacterota > Desulfobulbia > Desulfobulbales > Desulfocapsaceae > JABDQA01. The sequence continues at coordinate 198 of CBFCWR010000415.1, forward strand.
ATCTATCCCCAACCGTTCCTCGCTAAGATAGAACCATCGGCTGAACGGCAGCTGGCCCTTATAGAACAGGTACAGCAGGTAGCCGAGTTTCAGCTCGAAGTGACAAATCCAGGCCAAGAATTGAAAACGGGAGACCTGTAATGCAAGATATCATGGCGATTCTTCCGCTTGTTGCGACGGCCGCAGGCGCCATTCTGATGATGTTGGCGGCGGCCTTCGAGAGTTTCAAGAAGGAAGGGATTTCTATACTCGGCATCGGCCTTTTTGCATTTGCCTTCTTCGTTCAACTCACGGTTGAGAATGGGGCGCCGATCACTCCGTATGAAACGGTATTCAACGGTATGCTGGTCACTTCGACCTTCACCAAGGTGGCCGGTCTTATCATTCTGGCCTGCGGCTTTTTCTCAGCGATTGCCTCCCAGACTTATTTCTCTCAAAACGAGGGGTTCGTGCTCGAGTATTACTGCATGATGCTGTTTGCCGCCTGCGGCATGCTGCTGTTGACCATGGCGGCCGAGTTGATCACCCTGTTCATCGCTCTGGAAATCATGTCGCTGGCCATTTACGTGCTGATAGCCTCCGATCGTCGTTCGGTGCTGCGCTCCGAAGCGGTCCTGAAGTATCTGATGCTGGGCGCTTTTGCCGGGGCCTTTTTCGTCATGGGCAGTGTCTTTATCTACGCCGGAGCTAAGAGCACCAGGTTTGCCGATATCGGCATGGTGATCGCTGAAAGCGGGTTCCTCACCAATCCTGCCCTGGTCGGCGGTTCCCTGCTGATTCTCGTCGCCCTGCTGTTCAAAGCCGCCGCCTTTCCCTTCCATGCCTGGGTGGTTGACGTCTATGACGGGGCTCCGCTGCCGGTAACCGGATTCATGGCTACCGCCGTTAAAACCGCGGTGTTTGCCGTCTTTGCCAATTTTCTCATGATCAATGGTGAGTTGCAGCAGGGCTGGGTCAGTTATCTTTTCTACATCTCGGTGCTGACCATGTTTGTCGGCAACCTGATTGCCATCGGCCAGAACAGCCTCAAACGCATGCTGGCTGCCTCGGGTATCGTCCATAGCGGCTACCTGATCATTGCCCTGGTGGCGATCAACAGCGAGCAGTTCAACGGCTCTACCATCCTTTTCTATCTGGCTGCATATGCGGCCTCGACACTGGGCATCTTTGCCGCGCTCTCCTACCTTGGTGGAGAGGGGGAGAAACGGAACTCATTTGATGATTTCAACGGTTTGGCGAAGGTACGACCTTACTCCGCCGCCTGCATCGCCATTTTTCTGCTGAGCATGGCGGGCATTCCTCCCACAGCCGGTTTCATGGGCAAATTTTATATCATTGCCGGGGCCTTTAAAGGTGGCTACATCAGCCTCGGTGTGCTCGGTATCATCAGCTCAATTTTGTCCATGTGGTATTATCTGCGGCTGATCATCGTCATGTATTTCCGTGAACCCGAAGAGGATTTCGGCGTATCTGAGTTACAGCTCGCGCCACTGGGTACCTTTATATTGGCCCTGTCGGTCTTTGCCATCAGTTTCATCCCCGTCGTCATCTAGGTGAAAAGCCAATCAGAATAAACAATAACATGAGTATTCACAGAGGAATCGCACGATGAAAGCCAAAGACATCCTTGCCGAAAAAGGCACGAGAGTTGTCACTATCCATAAAGATAATTTGCTGGTTGACGTGATGTCGCATTTCCTGGTCAACCGTGTCGGCTCCCTCGTGGTGGTCAACAAGTATGATGAAATCATGGGTATAGTCGCCCCTGTCGACGTACTGGAGGCGGTGCATAAAGATCCAGTGAATATTTCCACGATGACGGTTCGAGAGGTGATGAGCGAGAATGTGATTGTGGCAGGCCCTGATGAATCAATGGAGACATTGATGGCCATCATGACCGAGAACAGGATTCGCCATATTCCGATCATCGACCAGGGGCGACTGGCAGGTATCGTGTCAATCGGCGACGCGGTCAAGGCCCAGTTGACCGTCCATGAAGTCCAGATCAGTTATCTTAAGGATTACATCGAAGGCAAATATCCTGCTTGAGTTAAAGCCATGAGTGATGCGCTCTGGCCTCCCATCTGCCCGGGGACCAGGAGAGCATCGCCCAGGTGTTCGAGGCTGTGGCCAGACGCGTCAAAATGGTTCGGCGCTTGTTGGTTGATGATCCCTTCCCCTGATATCAGAGCCAGGTAGCCCTTCATTCCTCTCATTCACCCATGAAAATAATCCTCAGCAGGAAGGGGTTCGACAGTGCTTCAGGCGGATGTCCAAGCCCGATTCTGCCGGACGGCAGATTAGTTGTGCTGCCGATACCTGATCCGTTGTCGTCGATTCGCTATGACGACATAT
>CBFCWR010000416.1:0-2549 GCA_965601575.1 uncultured Desulfofustis sp.
ACCAAAATATAATGTTTTTTGACTTTATTGCAGAAAATAATCTGTTCATTTGTGAACGTGACCAGAACAAGCGTGCGCAGGGTGATCGCTGGAGGCTTTAATGTTCTTGCACTGACAAAGGGGTTCGAATCGATTCTCTTCAAATCCTATCCAGATGATAAAAAATTCGTTATATTCAACCGTACACATATCATCATTGCCGGGCGGGGGTTCGATGCTGAGCCGCCGCACCCCGTCAATGCCCAAAGGCTCATTTTCATGACAGGATGCGTACCTAGTGAGCCTGCAATCTCTAACGCAACTTGGAGGCATGTATGAATGTTGTTGAGGCACTCACCGCCCATCACGCCACCCTGAGACAGCTCTATCGCCAGGCCGAGACCAACCCGGGCAAATTTGATACCTTCATTCAGCACCTGGTCGTGCACCACACCATGGAAGAGAAATATTTCTATGACTTGCTCCGGGGCTTTGAAGAGGCTGAACATGATTCACTCGAGGCGGTAAACGAGCATCATATCATTGAGATGATTATAAAGGATGCAGAAGGCTTTCCCCGGGACCATCGTCACTTCCCGATCAAGATCGAGGGGCTGGGCGAATACACGGTGCACCATCTCGATGAAGAGGAGGAAGAAATATTTCCCCTTGCAGCCCGGCTTTTTGACGCCGAAGATCTGGATACGCTGGGAGTTCTGTTTGAAAAAGCCAAAGAAGAACTGCTCGGGGTCTCACTGCCGGAACTCCCCAAAGCGCTGGCGGCTAAATTTCCCGGGCTGCAGGAACCCACCCTGGAATCTGGTGAACCGCAACAGCGGCCAACAACTTCAAATACCGCTTTCGGATTGGGGATCGGCGGATTGAAATAATCGTCGGCAAACCAGCAAACAGAAACATATATAAAGGATATACACATGGATATTTTAAAACGTGAACTGGCGCCAATACCAGTGGAAGCCTGGGCAGAGATCGATGAGCAGGCCACTCGCAGTCTCAAGGCGATGTTATCGGGCAGAAAGGTGTTGGATGTGAGCGGCCCCATGGGGACCGATTTTCCCGGTGTGCCCGAGGGCAGGCTCAACTATCCGAAGAAGCAGCCTAAGGGGGGCTTGAAATATGGCATCCGTAAAGTTCATCACATCGTCGAGGTGAGAGTACCCTTTGAGCTCGACATTCACGAAATGGACAATGTGGTGAGAGGGGCCAGGGACGTCGATCTCGAGGGACTTGAGACCGCAGCTCGGGACACGGCTCTATTCGAGGAACAGGTAATTTATCATGGCCTGCCCGAGGCAAATATCTCCGGTCTTAAAATTTGTGTCGGCGATGAGTGCCTCACCATCGGCTCAAAACCGGAGGAGTTGCTGGAGGGAATTGCAGATGGTGTAACTGCCTTCACCGGCAGATCAATCGAAGGTCCTTACAGTTTTATCGTCGGCCCTAAACTGTGGAGCCGCATGTCTGCCCATGTGCAGGGTTACCCGATAAAAATGCAGGCCGAGACGGTCCTGGGCGGCCCGGTTCTGCTGAGCCCCTACCTGAGTGGTGCATATGAAAACGAAGCCTATATGATAAGCCAGCGGGGCGGCGACCTGGAACTGATCCTCGGTCAGGACCTTGCAATAGGCTATGAGAGCCATACCTCGACGAAGGTTAAACTCTATTTTACCGAGTCCTTTACCTTCAGGGTGCTGGAACCGGCCGCAGTGCTCAACTTTACTGCTCGAAAGTAGGGGAGAAAAGTTTCACCTGGCGGAGTTGTCGATTTTTTCTCACCCTCAAGAACCGACTGCTCCGCTGCAAATCATTACGCACCTGATTAAACCGTCGGACAGGCAGTCAACCGGATGGGAAGGGCAAGCCGAAGAATCTGCATTGCTTCAGCAAAATTGGCGTTTTGGGATTGGAGATCGAACTATACGAAAGTGAATGACGGGAGGGCCGAAGGGAGTCAGCCCTCCCCATGCTAGAATAGAGGTTGATATGGCCTGTATTTATCTAGCAGTCAACAGCACTATTGGTCTTACCACCCTGGCCTGCTTTAAGACACTGCTGGCGATCCAGGGTGGAAAGCAGTTTCTTCTATCAGGAACTGGTACTTACCGGTCTGCCGGCTTGACCAGCTACTGGCTTAAAGGCATCAAACATGGCATACAACATACCAAGACAAGCCACGAAAAGCGGCAGTATGATAAAAAAGACCACCGGTAAAAACCACAGCGCAACAATTATCTGATCAATTGCTAACATCAATAGCCCCCTCTGTACTTGAATGGCAATATTTAGTATTTCTTGAAAATATATTCAGTTTCGCCGAAAACCTTTTCAGATTTTATGGAATTCTATAGGAGCCACACACGAAGATCAATCGGGCACAGCCTTACACACACTAGGTGTATATACCTAATTGAGGGAATGACCCCATTTCGCACCACCATGTAGTACAAAAAACCAGCGATATGCATTTTAGCATACATTCCAGTAACTTAACCTTCATTAGTCAAAACGGCCCAGCCCAGCCCCGGAGTGCGTGTTGTGCAATGGTCGCA
>CBFCWR010000417.1:0-2545 GCA_965601575.1 uncultured Desulfofustis sp.
TCAAGAAAGAGGCAATCGATTTTGCCTGGGAGTTTCTGACTGTTGAAATGGGCCTCGATCCTCAGCAACTCTGGGTGTCGATCTATGAAGATGACGACGAGGCCGAAGAGCTGTGGGAGCAGATCGAAACCCTGCCCAAGGGGCGCATCGTCCGTTTCGATGAGAAGGACAACTTCTGGGCCATGGGCGACACAGGACCTTGCGGACCCTGTTCTGAAATACACATCGACCAGGGCGAAGCAGCCGGATGCGGCCGACCCGATTGCGCTCTCGGTTGCGACTGCGATCGTTTCCTGGAGCTCTGGAATCTGGTCTTCATGCAATTCAATCGTTTCGCCGACGGCACCATGGAGCCGCTGCCCAAGCCCAGCATCGATACCGGTATGGGCCTCGAGCGGGTGGCCGCGGTACTGCAGGGCAAATTCAATAATTATGATTCCGATCTCTTTGCCCCGATCATCTCTCGGCTCGAGAATATGTCCGGCCGAGCCTACGGAAACAATGCAGCAGATGACACCGCCATGCGGGTCATTGCCGACCATGTCAGAGCGACCTGCTTCCTGGTGGCCGATGGGGTGTTGCCCTCCAACGAGGGGAGGGGCTACGTCCTCAGGCGGGTACTGCGACGAGCCAGCCGGTTTGGCAGGAATCTGGGCCTGACCGGCCCGTTTCTGCACCAGGCCTGTACCGCGGTGGTGGATTCGATGATCGGCGCCTATCCACGCCTGTCCGATACGGCGGAACTGCTGGAAAAAGTCGTCAACAACGAGGAGGCGCGGTTCAGCGAGACCCTGGAAAACGGGCTGGCCCTGCTCGATCAGGAAATCGCCCGGCAGCAGAAGCAGGCAAACCCGCTCATTGGCGGCGACTTCGTCTTCAAACTCTACGATACGTTTGGCTTTCCCGTTGACATTGTCAGGGACATCTCGCTGGAGCGCTCGATTGCCTTCGATGATCAGGGCTTCAACGCTGCCATGGAACAACAGCGTACCAAATCCCGGGCGTCGCGCAAGGATGAGGGGCTGCAGCTCAGAGAAGAGGGCCTCAAGACCTTGATCGAATCGGGTTTGCGTTCCGATTTCACCGGTTACGGATCACGGCAGGACAACGCCAGGGTAACCGGAATGGTGGATGAACAGGGCCAGGTGGTTGAACAGGCAAGTCCGGGGCAGAAGGTCCGTTTGATAACCGATCGCACGCCGTTCTATGCAGAAGCCGGCGGTCAAATCGGCGATATCGGAGAAATCCGCTGGGACGGCGGCAGCGCCCAGATAGAGACGACCACCTCCGAGACCGAAGGAGTCATCCTTCATCATGCGACCATCAAAGCAGGCACCCTGGCTAACGGCAGTGAGGTGGAACTGATCGTTGATGAACAGAGCCGCATCGACACCGAGGCAAACCATAGCGCTACCCACCTGCTGCACGCCGCTTTGCGCGAAGTGCTCGGCGATCATGTCAAGCAGGCAGGCTCGCTGGTGAGCCCTGAAAGGTTGCGCTTCGACTTTACCCATTTTTCGGCCCTGGAACCCGAGGAACTTTCGGAGATCGAGGTAAAAATAAACGACGAGATTAGAAAGAACCAGGCGGTGGAGGTCAAGATAGTCGATCGTGAGGAGGCTTTCAGTGAGGGTGCCATGGCTCTTTTCGGTGAGAAATATGGGGACTCGGTCCGAGTGGTCGCCATCGACCCAGTCTCCAAGGAGTTGTGTGGCGGAACCCATGTCGATGCGACTGGAAATATCGGTCTGCTGAAAATTGTCAGTGAAGGGGGCATCGCCGCGGGAGTCAGAAGAATCGAGGCCATCACCGGTAGAAAAGCGATATCGATGATGCAGGAAATGGCTCGCCGTGAGGAGAGCATCGGCAACAGACTCAATGCCACGCCCTCGGAACTGGTGGATAAACTGGAGCATCTGCTCGAATCTCAGAAAAAGCTTGAAAAACAGGTGGCCGCCCTGTCCACCCAGCTTGCCAGTTCGGGGCTGGACACCGTCTTCGATACACGAGTCGAAGTCAACGGCGTCCAGGTGATCGCCGCGGAAATTGAGCTGGACAGCCCCAAAACATTACGCGAGGTCGGTGACAAGGTCCGAGACAAAATGGGCTCAGGCATCGCGGTACTCGGAGGCTCAATCAAAGGAAAAGCGGCTTTGCTGGTAATCGTCTCCAAAGATCTCACCGATCGATTCAAGGCCGGTGAAATCATCAACCGGGTTGCCGCGCTGGTGGGTGGTAAGGGAGGTGGCCGTCCCGACATGGCACAGGCTGGGGGACCAATGGCTGACAAAGTTGGCGAGGCGATTTCTGCAGTACCATCGATCGTGGCTGAATCTGGCGGGAAATAGAGGACTCGATACACTGTTGTTTAGCCCACTTTGGCGCTGATAAAAATAGACCAACCGGACATCTTCCTCCGGTCTATTTTGGGTCTCATGAAAAGGTCGTCCAAGTAAATGAAAACGGGCCTAAATTGAGGCTTTCAGAGGACGATAAAGTAGTTGACATGACCAATATTTTGCAGTAAAGATTTTGAGCTGTTGTG
>CBFCWR010000418.1:0-2544 GCA_965601575.1 uncultured Desulfofustis sp.
TGAGTGCTGCTTGGCTTCAGCCAGTTCGATCGAGAGAATGTCGACTTCACTCTCGAGCTTGACCTGTTCAGGCGTTTTGCCGCCATGTCCATCTTTGCTGTGGGCTTTCTCCTGGTCAATCATCAGACCGACGTCTGCCCGCTTCTGTCCAACTCTCTCTATTTCTCTGACAGAATGATTGAAAGCCTTTATCTTCTCCTCGAAGCTGTTGATCTGTACTGCATTGGTTGCAACATAGCTATCTTTGTTGAATCCGGTGAAGTAGGAGAGTACGGTCGTGACCGCAACGGCGATAAGAACGTTGGGGATGCGCGGGTTGATTTTCCGCAGCGTGTACATGATCGCCACGGCCCCGACACCGTAAAGCAAGGTTGGAAAGTGGGTGTAGTCAATCGCTGCCTGGGCAACCCTGATCAATGTCTCGTAGTGGTGCTCAGCCTTGTCGACATAGACCCCGAAAAACTTGGAAAACTGGGACGAGGCGATGATGATGGCCGCGGCATTGGTGAAACCGTTGACCACCGGGTGGGACAGAAAGTTGACCACCAGACCGAGCCGCAGCACACCGAGGGAGAATTGAAAGATTCCTACAGTCATCGCCAGAACGATCGAGTAGGCAATGAATTCGGGTGACCCCGCCGTTGCCAGCGGCTCAAGAGAGGCTGCCGACATCAGGGAGACGACGGCGACCGGTCCGGTCGCCAACTGGCGGCTCGACCCGAAAAGTGCGGCAACCATTGGTGGCAGAAATGCAGCGTAAAGCCCATAATAGGCCGGAAGACCGGCAAGCTGAGCATAGGCCATTGATTGGGGAATGAGCACAAGCGCAACGGTAATACCGGCGAGCAGGTCAATCCTGAATTTTCCGATACTGTAGTCTTTGAACCACAAGAGAAAAGGGAGAAATTTGTATATCATTGAATTTCCTATATTGTTTTCTGAAGGAATCTATTTCGGCAAAATCGTCACGGTCTCGATTTGCAAGTCGTCATTTGCGGCAATTACCAGTACCTATCCCTCGGCAACATAATCGGCGATGATAGGCTCGGATGTTTCGAAGCTTCCGGTAATATGGCAGAGGTTGCCCTCAACGAAGTGTTTGTTGCCCACCAGGAGTTTTTCCAATACCTCTTCGGCGTCGGGGCGCTGTTTGGTAGTGTGTCCCATCGATCTTCTCCTTGAATGTCAAAATGAAAATAAATATCCCGTTAGAAGTTCAAGCATATGTATTTGATTGATCACCAAAATGAATGGTCATTCATTTACAATGGTGATAATCAACGATTTTTCGGCCACAAAGTCAAGATAAAAGGTACTATCCGCATAAAAATGAATAGCAGTTATGGCCGGGTGAAACAGTCGATAGTGAAGCATTGTGGCTAAATATGCCGCCCGAGTTCCATCGATTTTGATGTCTTTTGTCGTCATCATTTACTTGGTGCAAGGCACACCGATGGAATGATTATCCAGCGGGGAGGGGGGGGCTGCAATGACTCCTAAGATACTTTTTGTTTGCAATGGTCGAAAAAAATGGTTAAATGGAGTGTTTTAATTGGTAATTTTCCTTGCTCTTTGGTTCAGCTAGGAAATAACCATTACACCGGAAATTGATATCCGGCTTTTTGAAAAAGGCTTGGAAAAGACATGAAAGGTAAGGGGTTACAGAAATCTGTAGCTCCTTTCTTTTTTATTTTGAGATGTATTTAAACACCGGTGAAAATGAGGACCGGTGTGCAGGCAGATTGCAGAGGATAAAATAATGGTAACAGATCTATCAACCGTACGAAATATCGGTATCAGTGCGCACATCGATTCGGGCAAGACTACCCTTACAGAAAGAATCCTGTTCTACACCAACCGCATTCATGCGATACACGAGGTCAGGGGAAAGGACGGCGTCGGCGCCAAGATGGATTCCATGGAACTGGAAAAGGAACGCGGCATCACCATCCAGTCGGCAGCTACCTATACTTCCTGGAAAGATATCGACATCAACATCATCGATACGCCCGGCCATGTCGACTTCACCATCGAGGTCGAGCGCGCACTGCGCGTTCTCGACGGCGCCATTCTGGTTCTCTGCTCGGTTGGCGGTGTCCAGTCCCAGTCAATTACCGTCAGTCGGCAGATGGCCCGCTACAAAGTTCCCCGTATCGCTTTTGTCAACAAATGCGACCGTACAGGAGCCAATCCGGCCCGGGTAACCGAACAGCTCAGAGATAAGCTTGAGCTCAACGCCCACATGATGCAGCTGCCCATCGGTCTGGAGGGCGAGTTCGAGGGAATCGTCGACCTGATCACCATGAAGGCCATCTACTTTGACGGCGAAAATGGTGAGATTTTGCGGGAAGAGGAGATTCCCGCCGATATGTCAGCCGAGGCCGAGGAGAAGCGTGAGGCGCTATTGGAGGAGATCTCGATGTTCTCGGAAGAGTTGATGGAAAGTTTGCTCGAAGGCGGCGACATCGATCCTCAGCTCATTTACGATGCCGTTCGCCAGGGTACGCTGGCACTCGACTTTACCCCAGTGTTCGTTGGTTCGGC
>CBFCWR010000419.1:0-2539 GCA_965601575.1 uncultured Desulfofustis sp.
GCATCCCAGCCACGTGCCTGTCTCGACAAAGGCCCGCTCTGTGATTCATATACCCCAGATCCATACCGCCATGTTCATAATATGTATACCATGATATCAAATAATGTACTCTTGTGTGCGTTACTATGCAAAACCCCGGCGCTGAAAGAATCAAAATATCATGTTTTCTTAACACCTTACCTAATCAATCCGAATTTGGCACAAATACTGCGATTCTTAGGCCAACAGCAACATCAAAACAAAGGAGGTGTTGATATGTGTCGCGAAAAAAACAGCAGTTCACTGGTTATCTCTCTTATTGCGGCGATGGTGTTCGGCCTGGTGCTGGCGGTGTTTGGAACCTCGCAGGCCGCCGGCCTGCTCAAACCCAAAACCGGGGACCAGTCGCAGATCGCCATCAAGTCCCATCAGGTGGAGGTCGTCATCAACAACGGCTTTGCCAGAACGGAGGTGGACCAGGTATTTATCAATACCGGTGATCAGGATCTCGAGGCCAGCTATTCGTTCCCGCTTCCGAAGCAGGCCAGTCTCTCGGAACTCAGTCTCTGGATCAACGGCCAGGAAGTGATTGGCGAGGTGCTCGAAAAAGAGCGAGCGGAAAAGGTTTACGAGGATCAGAAATCAAAAGGCAACGATACCGCGCTTGCCAGTAAAAACGATTACAAGACCTTCGACATCAATGTCTATCCGGTCAAGGCCACTGAGCCCACCCGGGTCAGGCTGGTCTACTATCAGCCCCTGGAGATCGACCTCAACGTCGGACGCTATGTCTATCCGCTCGAGGAAGGAGGGGTGGACGATGAGCGGATCGGCTTCTGGTCGGTCGATGCAGAGGTCAAGGAATCATTTTCCTTTGACCTGCTGCTCAAGTCAACCCAGCCGATCAAGGATATTCGGCTGCCCGGTTACCCCCATGCCCTTATCGAAGAAGTCGACGGACAGCAGGAGGAGTCCACCGGTAACGCGCATCTCTACAGAGTAAAGCTTGATTACCCTGAAGGCGCCACTCTTAACAAAGATATCATCTTCTACTACAGGCTCGACGATTCAGTTCCGGCCCGCGTCGAGTTGGTCGCTTACAAGCAGGCTGAAAACCCATCCGGTACCTTTATGCTGACCGTCACCCCGGGCGCCTCACTGTCACGCATCGCCGAAGGCGTCGACTGGGTCTTCGTACTCGACCGGTCTGGAAGTATGGGCGGTCTGAAGATCGATACCCTGACCGACGGGGTGTCCCGGGTGATCAACAAAATGTCGCCCGCCGATCGTTTTCGGGTGGTGACTTTCAACGATCGAGCTGAGGATCTTACCCAGGGCTTTGTGCCGGCCACGCCTGAACAGGTGCACGAGGCGATCACCATGGTGAAGGGTATCACCGCCCAAAACGGCACCGCACTCCATGCCGGCATCGAGCTCGGCCTCACACACATGGACACCGAACGGACCACTGCCGTGGTGCTGGTTACCGACGGCGTGGCCAATATCGGTCCCCAGACCCATGCCGACTTCGTCGATCTGGTCAGGCAGCAGGATGTACGGTTCTTCACCTTTGTCATGGGCAACAGCGCCAACCGCCCCCTGCTCGAAAACATTTCCGCGGCCTCGGGAGGTTTTGCCATGGATGTTTCCATGAGCGACGACATTTATGGTCGACTGCTGCAGGCCAAAAGCAAGGTGCTTTACGAGGCCCTTCATGACCTGCAGGTGAGTTTTTCGGGCGGCAAGACCAGAGACCTCACTCCGGTGCACCGCAAGACCCTCTTCCAGGGCCAGCAGCTTATCCTGTTCGGCCGCTATGATAAGCCGGGACCGGCGACGATCACTGTAGAGGCCAAGGTTTCGGGCCAGAGCCATGAGTGGACCGCCGAGGCCATACTTCCCGAAGAGGATACCGACAACCCCGAACTGGAACGAATGTGGGCCCTTTCGGCCGTCGATGACCTCATGAAAGCGATTAACCTGAAGGGGGAATCGGAGTCGCTGCGCAGCCAGGTGGTCGATATCGGTGAACACTACTCGATAGTGACCGACTATACCTCGATGGTCGTGCTCGATGAGCAGGAGATGGAGGGCCTCGGATTACAGCGCCGCAACGCCGATCGAGTACAGCGTGAAAGAGCGGCCCAGCAGCAGCGCCGCACCGCCCCGGTGAAAAGCTATAGGGTCGACAATAATCAAAGCGGCGGTGCCTTCAACGGAGCGAAATCACCCGGCGTCGGTTCCGGACCGGTGGGCCCCTGGTTCATCGCCCTGCTTGCCGGCTGCGCCTTTCTGGTAAGAAGAATAACAAATTCGATATCCAAGTGATCAATGAACTGCGTCACACGTGCCAAAGGGATTATGGGATTCGTGCTGATCCTGGCGATCTGCAATATGCACCTGCTGCTCGGCACGGATCCCACATCCCTGATATTCGACTCTGCGCGAGTGGCCGATGGTCAGTGGTGGCGCATCGTCACCCACCCGTTCGTCCACGTAAGCTGGTATCATCTGCTGCTCGACAGTGCGGCACTGGTCCTGTTATGGAAGGAACTGCGGC
>CBFCWR010000420.1:0-2521 GCA_965601575.1 uncultured Desulfofustis sp.
TTTCTCCTTGTCGATAAAGAGGCCAGAGCCTGGTTTCTGCGTCCTCAGCCGTATGGGGCAGTGGTGCTAGGTCTGCTGTTGTTCGCCCCGGTTCTGATCTGGAACTATCAAAACGACTGGATTTCTTTTCTGTTCCAGGGTGAACAGCGGGTCAGCGGAATGGAATTTTTCACTACCACTCGACTGCTTGGTTATATGACCATGCTTCTGACCCCGGCCGGGCTCCTCGGGTTGCTCTATTTTCTGATTGGCGGTAACAGCTTTTTCAAAGCTCACGCCAGCGATGCCGCCAATGGAGCAATTTTCCATCGCGGTTTCATGCTGCTGCTGTTTCTGGTAATTTCTCCGCTGCTGGTCTTTCTGGTGTTCAGCTTCTCCAAGGAAGTCAAGCTTAACTGGACCAGTCCCATCTGGCTGGCGCTGCTCCCTTTCCTGGGGGCAACGGTCGCTTTCTCATACCAGGAACTGAAAAATTTCATCCTCTGTTTCCTGCACTGGCTATGGAAATTGAGTGCCATGGTTCTGGTCATCGGCTACTGTGCCTTTCTCCATTATGCCACCCTGGGACTGCCATCGGTGCCCTTTCACGCGGATATTTTTTTAATGGGCTGGGACAATCTGGCCGAGGAAGTCGAGAAAGTTGCTGACGTCGTCGAAGATTACACCGGTGAAAGGCCGCTCGTGGTCGGCATGGATCCGTATCAGATCAGCAGTGGGCTGGCCTTCTACAGGGCCAAGCTCCTGCGCGGCGATCGGGAAAAACAGCGGGCCGCGATAGAGAATACCTTGGGGTGGCATCTTTTCGGCTGGAAAGCACTCATGTATGAGCAGTGGGCGGTACCCGAGGAGCACTACGGAAGGGATGTGATTGCTATTGGTTCGAGCAGGATACGGGTAGAACACCCCTATTTTCAAAATCGATTCAAGCTGATGAACAATATTCACACGATCGATGTCACCAAGAACGACAAGTTCGTTCACCGTTACTATTACCGAGTGATCAGACAATACCGGCCGGCCAGATACTAGGCCTGGCCATTGTCAGTCCCTGCCGCCGTCCGCGAGATGGCTGGGATCCAGCAACCTGCGGAGCAATTCCGGTTCCAGGTCCGCTTCTTCGAGGGCTACTTCGAGTATGGGACGGTTCTCCTCCCTGGCCTTCTTGGCGATCGCAGCGGCTTTCATATAGCCGATGTATGGAGTCAGAGAAGTTACCAAAACCGGGGTCTTGGCCAGAGGTGCTGCCATATGCCCGTCCAGAATCTCCATCGGGCCAATAGCTTTTTCACCGAGCGACTGACAGGAATTGGCGACCAGCTCTCCGCTGTTGAGCAGATCGTTGGCGGCCAGCGGCAGCATGGTATTGAGCTGAAAATTTCCGGACTGCGCCGCCACGGTGATCGCCAGGTCATTGCCGATCACTCGGGCTGCGGCCATGCAGACTGCCTCGGGGATCACCGGATTCACTTTGTCCACCATGATCGAGGATCCGGGCTGCAATGGTTTCAGCCTGATCTCTGCCAATCCGCTGTGCGGTCCGGAATTCATCCATCTCAGGTCATTGGCAATTTTCATAAGAGTCACCGCACAGGTTTTCAGATGGCCCGAGGTCTCCAACACCGTGTCAATACTGCTCAGTCCTTTGTAGGCTGAATCAACTTGCTCGAAGTCAGAGCACAACCGCTTATTTAACGACTTCAACGCCTTTTCGACGAATCCCGGGGCACAGTTGACACCGCTGCCGACAGCGGTTCCGCCGAGTGGCACTTTTTTCAGACGTCCGATAACATCGGCGAGTCTGTCGATGTTATCTTTGAACTGCGAAGCCCAGGCCTCGAGCTCGCTGGATAATCGAATGGGAAGGGCGTCCATCAGGTGGGTTCTTCCTGTTTTGACGACGTGTCGGTGGTTCGCCGCTACCCCTTCAATTACCTCGATCAAACCAGCAAGAGCAGGAATCACCTCGGTTCTGAGCTGCAGCACGGAAGAAATGTGCAGGGCCGAAGGGATCACATCATTGGAGCTTTGACCCATATTGACATCGTCATTGGGACTCAACTCGACACCTTTCAGAGCAGCCAATCCGGCAATCACTTCATTGCCATTCATGTTGGTGCTGGTGCCTGAACCGGTCTGCAGCATGGGTACGGGAAAGTGGCGCATTATTTCATCTTCGGCCAGGTCGTCAATGACGGCACAAATAGTTTCCGCTTTATCCGTCGCAAGTAGCCCAAGCTCTTGGTTGGCCTCGGCAGCAGCTCTCTTGATCTGCAGCAGTGAACGGATGAAACGGATGTCCATCGTCTGGGTGCTGATGGTGAAATTGTTCAGGGCTCTCTGGGTTTGGGGTCCATAGAGTGCTGATTCGGGCAGTTCAACTTCACCCATGGAGTCTCTTTCTATTCTGGTTTTATGTTCCATGGCCTGTTTCCTGAGAATATTTTATATATTGAGTTGAGTGAAACATTGTGGATCCTTTATTGTGAAGTATAAGCACATCCGGCATAAATTGTAGTCATCC
>CBFCWR010000421.1:0-2514 GCA_965601575.1 uncultured Desulfofustis sp.
CTAGTGTCCATCCGGAAACCTTAACATGCTGAATTTACACGTAAAAGTTTCATTTTAAGCTTTCAAGAATAGGCGCATTTTGTAACAATCAATAATGTAACCACCTGATATTGCATGACAATCATCTCTTCAGGAGGCATTCAATGCGCCAAAAATGTAACCCCCAACTGAGCCTTTTTATGACTGTCAACAACACTCAGATCGGCAAAGAATTGGAGCAGATGTCACGAATCCTCGATAACACTCCAGGCCTCCTACAGGTCGTCTTTGACGATCTGGTTAAAACCAAACGGGCCGACACCGGTCGGCAGGGTTTGACCGCCGAGCAGGTATTGCGCTGTGCCGTTCTGAAACAATACCGGCAGCTCAGTTACGAGGAGCTTGCCTTTCATCTGGATGACTCATCCGCCTTTCGTCGTTTCGCCCGCTTGGAGATGGGACAATATCCCCGCAAATCGATTCTGCAGGAGAACATCAAGGCGATCTCCGAGCAGAGCTGGGAAGAGATTCATCGTTTGCTCATCGATTACGCTGTTAAGCACAAGATCGAAAAAGGACGCAAGGTCCGCATCGATTCAACGGCCATCGAAACTGATATCCACCATCCGACAGACTCCTCTCTTCTGGCTGACGGCATCCGGATTATCACCCGCTGGCTCGGTGCCGGAAAGGAGTTATCCCCGGCCCCTGTCTACCGCTACAGCGACCACAACCGCGTGGTTAAAAAGCGGGTGATGGCCATTCTCAACACCAGAAAAGAGCAGGTTCGCAAAACCGCCTATAAAGATCTGCTCCACTATGCTGAGCGCGTTGTCAGCTATGCTTTGACTGCGATTGCCGAACTACGCGCCTATCAGGGGCTTGATTACTTCAGCGCCCAGGGGATCGCGGCAAAGCTGGAGCGAGCCGTCGGCCTGTTGGGTAAAGTCATCGATCAGACCCAACGCCGTGTGATCAACGGTGAAACCGTTCCGGCCTCGGAAAAGGTCGTCTCCTTTTTCGAGGATCACAGCGACATTATCGTCAAGGGGCAACGAGACACCACTTACGGCCACAAAGTGTTTTTCACCGGCGGCCCATCAACCCTGATTCTTGATTGCCTGATCGAGTCAGGCAACCCGGCGGACAGTGATCGTTACCAATTGCTTCTTGAGCGCCAACAGCAACTTCTGGGACGCATGCCGCGCCAGGTAACCGCCGACGGCGGGTTCGCTTCCAAAGACAATCTGGATTTCGCCAAGTCGAACCAGGTCAAGGATGTCGTCTTTGCCAAGCGGCGAGGGCTTTCCGTTTTGGCGATGGCCAAAAGCAACTGGGTCTACAAACGCCTGAGGAATTTCCGAGCCGGAATCGAGGCTGGAATCTCTGTGCTCAAGCGGGCCTTCGGACTCGACCGTTGCACCTGGTCCGGCTGGGCTGGCTTCAAACAGTATGTCTGGAGCAGCGTTGTTTCCTACAACCTACTGGCCATGGCACGCATAAGGCTGTCTTGACCTGAACTGCGATCAGCACAGAACCACAGGCATTGGTGCGCCTAAAATTGAGAAAGAACCGTGTGTAAAGCTGAAAATTCAAGCTGTCGCCGAGTGGAAGGACCAAAACCGAGTCTTCTTCATCGGGGACTGTAATATCGCTATCTGATAATCCGGGCTTTCCGGATGGACACTAACTAGAAAAGAATCGGTCAAAATTTGAAAAAGACAACAGGCCTACAGAGCCATCAATTACATTTACCCGCACTCCCTAACAAACGTTTGGTTTGGCAGTCTGCCGGAAAGGTATATGCATGAAAACTTACACTTCCATCGCAAAAATGATTGAAGAGATCGAGGACGGAGCAACCCTGATGGTCGGTGGCTTCGGCCTGGTCGGGATTCCGGAGAAACTGATTGCCGGTCTCTGTGAAAAGGGCACCAAGGATCTGACGGTTATCTCCAACAATTGCGGCGTCGATGATTTCGGTCTCGGTCTGTTGCTGCAGAACCGCCAGATCAAAAAGATGATCTCCTCCTACGTTGGTGAGAACAAGGAGTTTGAACGTCAGTTCCTCTCCGGCGAACTGGAGGTGGAACTGGTTCCCCAGGGCACCCTGGCGGAACGCTGCCGGGCCGGTGCCGCCGGAATCCCTGCCTTCTATACCCCGGCCGGAGTCGGCACCCCAGTGGCCGAGGGGAAAGAGGTGCGCAACTTTAACGGCAAGGATTACCTGCTGGAGACCGCGCTGATCGCCGATTTCTCGCTGATCAAGGCCTGGCGCGGTGATGCCGCCGGCAACCTGGTCTACAACAAGACAGCCTGCAACTTTAATCCGATGATGGCGGCCGCCGGCAAGGTCACCCTGGTTGAAGTCGAGGAGCTGCTCGAAGAAGGCGCCCTCGACCCGAACTTCATCCATACCCCCGGCATCTACATCCAGCGGATCATCCAGGGCGAAGAGTACGAAAAACGGATTGAACGTCGCACCGTCACCGCAGCCTGATATCAGGCATAACCGGGTGCGCAGGAGCTGAGCAT
>CBFCWR010000422.1:0-2504 GCA_965601575.1 uncultured Desulfofustis sp.
TCCGCTTCATCGGGAGTCGAGCCGCAGCCCATGTGATGGGTCAGGAACCTTAACCCGTCCACCCGGGGAAAAAGCGGTTCGGGCCGGGCATCATAGGAGTCAAGGGAGATGACAGGATCGACCGGTGCACCCTTGGTCTTGATCTGCCTCACCAGCTCTTCGGTGAAGTGCGCATAGCGCGACGTGGAACTGTAGCCAAGCGCAGGCGGCAATACTTTCTTGAGTTCGTTGAGTTCCTGGTTGGAGCAGAAAACCAGCGGTACGAAAATCCAGTAGTTGGCCGTACCGACCTTGCCGTCGGGGCGCCTGATGCCCATGAACTCCGAGGGTGACTCCGGGTAGGGATGGGGGGCCTGCCAGTGATAAGGTTCATGGGTTTCCCTGTACTCGGTGGTGGCATGATCGAGGTTGTCGGTGGTGATCAATTCCCCTGATCTGATCGGCTGATTGGCCCGTCCCACGATAACCCCGTACATGACGGCAAGATCACCCTGATCCAGATCCTCGAGGGCAAATTTGTGCTTTGCCGGGATGTCGTCGATCAGTTCGATCGCCTGGCCGCCGATCCGCAGGCTGTTTCCTTTTGCCAGAGGCTGGAGTGCAACGATAAGATTGTCATGGGCGTCGATCTGCAGGGACATATTTGTCGTCATTATTCGGTACCTTGTCATTTATTGTTGCATGATGAGTGAACAAACGATACCACTTGCTGGTAAAAATACAATTCTGGGGATGCAATTGAATCAGTTGATGGGACGTAGTTGAATTGCGTCCCATCAATATACCTCGACAACTGCCACATGAACGACACCACCATCGAAGTGTACGGAGTTCCCTGGGACGAAAAATCTTCCTTTATGCGCGGCTGCCGGGATGCGCCGGCAAAAATCTGGGACGCCTTCAATTGCGAATCGGCCAATCGCTGCACCGAATCGGGTCTCAGCCTGGTAAAACCCGAAGTGCTGAGCTACCGCGGAATGCTCGAGCTCTCCTCCGGCGATCAGGCCATACAGGAAATCGAGCGCGCCGCCTCAGAGATTGGTGCGGCGAAGCCGCTCCCCATATTTCTGGGCGGAGACCATGCCATCACTTACCCACTGGTCAAAGGCCTCCACAAGACTCACCCCACGCTCAACATACTGCATTTCGATGCCCATCCCGATCTTTACAATGAGATCCATGGCGATAGATTCTCCCATGGCTGCCCCATGGCCCGCATCATGGAGGAGCAGTTGGCCCTCAGACTGGTCAGCGTCGGCATCCGCACGATGACGCCGCATCAACGCAGCCAGGCCGAGAAATTCGGAGTTGAAATCATTGATATGATCAATTTCGAACCCGGCTCCCCATTGATTTTCGACGGTCCGCTCTATGTCTCACTCGATCTCGATGTGCTCGATCCAGCATTTGTTCCCGGCATATCCCATCATGAGCCAGGCGGTATGAGCACCCGGGAGCTGCTCAAGACGATCCAGAACGTTCACGGCACCATCATCGGCGCCGACATCGTCGAATACAACCCTTATCGCGACCTGCAGAATATGACTGCGATGGTCGCCGCCAAACTGATGAAGGAGCTGGCGGCGAAGATGCTGGATCAATCATGAACAACTGCAGCGCCACGACTCAGCCAAAGTGATATATCTCAGCCTCATCCTGACCATGCTCTTCTGGGGCGGCACCTTTATCGCCGGAAGAATCCTGGCAAAAACGGTGCCGGCGGCGGACGCGGCATTTTTTCGGTTCGTACTGGCCGCCGTCGCCCTCGCCTTCCTGACCCGGCTGATCGACGGCCACCTGCGGCTGCCGCCCAAAGATAGAATCGTCGGCCTGCTGCTGCTCGGACTTACCGGGGTGTTCAGCTACAACATCTGTTTTTTCACTGGATTGAAATATATCGAAGCCGGCCGGGCGGCACTGATTATCGCCCTCAATCCCATGGCTATTACTATCGGCGCCGTACTTTTGTATGATGAGCGGCTCTCACCGCTGCAATGTTTCGGTCTGCTCATCTCTCTTTCCGGTGCTTTGCTGGTTATCACCAACGGCGACCCGACTTTGCTCTTTGCCGGCGGCTTTGGCTGGGGCGAAATCGCCATCATCGGCTGCGTGATCTCCTGGGCCTGCTATTCGCTGATCGGCAGGTCGGTACTGAAATCGATGACCCCTCTGTCAGCGGTGTTCTACTCTTCTCTTTTCGGATCGGCCCTGCTCTTTCCGGCCACCCTGCTGGACGGCACCCTTCCTTCTCCGGGCTCCTACGCTGCGGTTGACTGGTTGAGCCTGCTGTTCCTCGGAATCTTCGGCACAGCTGCGGGGTTTACCCTCTATTACCGCGCCATTACCAAGATCGGTGCGGCCCGTTCGAGCGTCTTTATCAATCTGGTACCGCTCTTTTCAATCGTGCTGGCCTGGATCTTTCTGTCAGAGAAGATCAACATATCGGTGCTGATCGGTGGCCTCATCTTGATGGCAGGCGTCTACCTGACCAACAAAAAGCCTAA
>CBFCWR010000423.1:0-2499 GCA_965601575.1 uncultured Desulfofustis sp.
AAGGTATTAAAAGCCAGAAAAGTTTCGAACAAAGAGAAATTCGCCGTCGGCTCTCTGCCGGCCGGCAAGGAATTGATCAAAGCCCAGCATAAGCGGGTGCCTTTCTTTACCTATGCCTCGGAGGAGCGGTTCAAGGACCTTTTCATTGCCTTGCGCGATGATGCCAGACTCGACTCCACCTATGTGGTGCTCATGGTACTCAGCACCATGCTGGCCACGGTGGGGCTTTTTCTGGACAGTGCCTCGGTGATCATCGGTGCCATGGTGCTGGCCCCGCTCATGGCACCGATCATTTCACTGTCGATGAGTATGCTGCGCTACGATCAAAGATTGCTCAAACAGTCTTTGAAAACAGTCGCTGCTGGAATTATCGTCGCTCTTGCGGTTTCTTTCACGTTCACTTTGGCTTCGCCATATCAGCCGCTGACCGGGGAGATGCAGGGAAGACTCAGTCCCTCCATTCTCGATTTGATCGTCGCCATTGTCGCAGGTATTGCAGGCGCCTATACCAAATCTTACAAGGAGATCCTGCAAAGCCTTGCTGGTGTCGCTATCGCGGTCGCACTTGTACCGCCCCTGGCGGTTGCCGGAATTGGCCTGGGAAGATTTGACATCGCTTTTTTCGCCAACGCTTTTCTGCTCTTTGCCACCAACCTGATCGGCATCGTGTTGGCGGCAATTATCACCTTCAGGGTACTTGGCTATTCGGCAGCGGTACGCGATAAACGTTCACTCTCAATCGCCTTTGGCTTTCTGCTGCTGATTTCTATTCCTCTTTCCCTTTCTTTCATGGGAATCACTGAACGCTCGAGATTCGAGGAAAGCTGGAAACATGAACGATTTCTAGTCAATGGCAAATATCTTATCGTCAAAGATGCAGACATCTTTTCCTATCAGGAAAGAAAGGTCATG
Source organism: uncultured Desulfofustis sp. (assembly GCA_965601575.1). Classification (GTDB taxonomy): domain Bacteria; phylum Desulfobacterota; class Desulfobulbia; order Desulfobulbales; family Desulfocapsaceae; genus JABDQA01. The sequence continues at coordinate 913 of CBFCWR010000423.1, forward strand.
ATTGTCGACCTGCACGTGAGGGAGCCGCTGACCCGCAAGGATCTGAATGAGTTCAAGCAGAAGGTCCAGCAGAACTTCTCAGAGGATTTGTTGATACGAACCCGGATTGTTTATATACCTTGATGATGAACCGTCTGATACCACTTTTGCTTGCCTGTGCGCTCACTCTCGTGATGCTGGCCGGATGTGAAGAGATTGTCGAGCAGAAGCAGACGCCATTGGATATAAAACTGGGAGTCATCGGTCCATTCAGCGGCGAGCATGAAGAGTGGGGTAAAAGCGGCTTGCTGGGTGTTGAAGCCGTGATCAAATACCATCAAACACAGAATCAAAAGCTTCAGGTCCAGCTCATTAAAGAGGATGACCAGAGCACACCGGCTCAAGCGGTGGTCGCTCTGGAAAAACTGGCAGTTGAAGAAAATGTCGATGCCGTACTTATTCTCTCCGGCAGCAAAACAATGCTGGCTATTACCGAAGTTGCCGACCGGTATAAAGTTCCCATCGTTTCGACCTTGTCTTCCCATCCCGGAATAACAGAAACGAACTGGGTCAACCAGATCATTTTCGACGATCAGGTCCAGGGTACGGTGGCAGCCCTGTTCGTCATGGATGAATTATTGATAGAACGCTCTGCGGTGGTGTGGGATGGCGATGATCCCCACTCCAGGGAATTGGCGGCCAGCTTTAAACGTACCTACCAGGAGGCTGGCGGCACCGTTCTCTCAATCGATATCTCGGGCAGGAAAGATGATACTCAAAGCATAGTGAACCAGTTGAAGAACAATGCGATAGAGTTCGTCTATCTCCCCGTTGAAGTGGGAAGCGTGGTCATTTTCGAGCAGGGGGCCCGAGATGCGGGCTACAATCCCCAGGGTATGGTGAGCGATGGCATTCTCTCTCAGATGATGCTTGAATATAGAGGCAATCTGGATTTGCTCGATGGCTTATTGGCCACCGATATTTTTACCAGCGAGGTTCCACTTTCGGCGTTTGGTGAATCGGTCAAAGACAATCTGAAGCGACAGTTTGATACCCCGGCCACAACCCTGACGGCCCTTGGCTGTGAGGGCGGTCAGGTGGTTCTTACAGCCATGACAAAATGCGGCAGGAATCCCCAAAATGAATGCGTAAACCGCATGATTCGCAGCGGCAACCAGTTCGAGGGGGTGCTGGAGCCTTTTACCATAGATCTGGAAGGCAAAGCGCAGCGACCGGTCTACATCAACAAAATCACCAAGAAAAATCTGCGTTTTCTTCTCAAAGTAAACTGATCTTCCCATAAAATGTGCCCTTTGTTCAGTGTGGTGATGCTGGATAAGGCGACTCGTTTTATGCTAGAATAAGAGTGAATGCTTAACCCTTCTCTCACTCTGCGATGAGCCCGATTTCCCACGGGCAGGGAGGACTCGATGAACTCCTTTATATATATCGTAAGAGCATCCCCCGTGTATACTCATCCCGTGGTGCGCACCAGGCAATTGCATCGCTCTTCATGGCCAAACCCAGGGGGCAGGTGTAACAGGTTCGCATCATCAACTTCACATCCAGGAGGTAGCTATGGCTGTTAAAATCTTTATCAAAAGAACG
>CBFCWR010000424.1:0-2482 GCA_965601575.1 uncultured Desulfofustis sp.
CTATCTTCGGCCCCTGCGCCGGGGGGGCGGTGTATTCTCCGGCTTTGACCGATTTCGTGGTCATGGTGAAGAACAATTCCTATATGTTTCTGACCGGTCCCAAAGTGGTCAAGTCGGTCACCCACGAAGACGTGACGGTTGAGGAACTCGGTGGAGCCGATATGCATTCCTCGCGCAGCGGGGTGTCTGACTTCGCCGCCGAAACCGGGGCCGATGCCATTGCTTACATTCGCAAGTTGATCTCCTTTCTGCCTCAGAACAACATGGAAGATCCGCCCCTGCAGCCCTGTGCGGATCCGCCTGAACGCCGATCCGAGGAGCTCAACACCATCATCCCCACCAATCCCAACGAAGCCTACGACATGAAGGATATCATCCTGGCCACGGTCGACAATGGTGATTTCTTCGAGGTCAAGGAAAAGTTCGCCCCCAACATCATCGTCGGGTTTGGCCGCTACAACGGCCGAAGCGTGGGCATCGTCGCCAACCAACCAGCCCACTATTCGGGCGTGCTCGACATCGACAGTTCAGTCAAAGGGGCTCGCTTCGTCAGATTCTGCGACTGCTTCAACATCCCCGTGGTGACCTTCGTCGATGTACCCGGTTTTCTGCCCGGCACTGCCCAGGAGTACGGCGGGGTTATCAGAAACGGGGCCAAGATTCTCTACGCCTACGCTGAGGCGACCATCCCCAAGGTCACCGTGATCACCAGAAAGGCCTACGGTGGTGCCTATTGCGTGATGTCCTCCAAACACCTCCGGGGCGACATCAATTACGCCTGGCCCACGGCCGAGATTGCCGTCATGGGAGCCAAGGGCGCCGTCGAGGTGCTGTATGGCAGGCAGGCCAAGAAGGAGGAGGATCCCAAGAAATTTCTCGAGGAGCGGGAACAGGAATACCAGAATACGGTGGCCAATCCGTACGTGGCGGCTGAACGGGGCTATATCGACGACATTGTCGAACCGGCCCGCACCCGCATCCGTATCATCAACGCCCTGAAGATAGTAGAGAACAAGCGGGACACCAATCCGATGAAGAAACATGGCAATATTCCACTATAAAACGCACAGAAGGGGACAACCATGAGTGTTAAGATTTTCATCAAACGTACCGTATCCGAAGGCAAGGTTCCGGAACTCACCGTCTTGCTCAAAAGGCTGAGAAGCGTGACCCTGATGCAGCCGGGCTACATTTCCGGCCAGACCCTCAAGCGGCTGGATCAACCCGGTGAAACCATGGTGATCAGCACCTGGCGCTCCATCGAGGACTGGAATGATTGGGTAAAAAACGACAAGCGGATCGCCATCCAGAAAGAAATTGACGACCTGCTCGGCGCCGAGACCGAATATGAAGTGTACGAGTAATTCCCGTATGTGGCTCCAACGGGAGACCAGAAATAACTCGAACGAATTACGACCAAAACCTTAAGTCACTAGAGACGAACATGGCAGATACGCAAAAGAAAATGGCAGCAGCCCTGGCAGCAGTAAATGCCTACCTGCAGATGGAGGAGCAGGCTGCCGCCGAGGCTGCGGCCCAGCAGATAGAAGACCAGACGGCCCGCCCGGTTCAGAATTTATGGGGCCTGAGCGGTCGACAGGACATGATGACCATGCGCAGGCTCATTCAGCTGCGTACCTTTACCAGCTTTCGCTAAGCTATAACACGCCAACGAACAGGCAGAAGGAGATAGACGATGAGCGACCAAGTTCAAATGACAGAAATGAATTATGACAGTGACCGCCCGGCAGCGGAAAATCCGGTAAAAATCATGGATCTGTCTCTGCGCGACGGGCATCAGTCCCTGTTTGCCACCCGCGGCAGAACCGAAGACATGATACCGGTGGCAGAATTGATCGACGAGGTCGGTTTCTGGGCGGTTGAGACCTGGGGCGGAGCCACTTTCGACACCATGCACCGCTTTCTCAACGAGGATCCGTGGGAACGGCTGCGGACCCTGAAACGCTACATCAAGAAAACACCCTTTTCGATGTTGCTCAGGGCACAGAATCTGGTGGGTTATCGAAATTACGCCGACGATCTCGCCCTGGCATTCGTCGATCGGGCCGCTGCGAACGGTATGGACATCTTCCGTACCTTCGATGCGCTCAACGATTATCGCAATTTCGAGACCGTGGTCAGCCAGATCAAGAAGTGCGGCAAACATTTCCAGGGGTGCATCTGCTACACGATGACCGAGCCCCGGTTGGGCGGCGAGGTCTATAACCTCGAATACTACATGGCCAAAGCCAAGGACCTCGAGTCCATGGGCGCCGATTCAATCTGCATCAAGGATATGGCCGGTCTTCTTTCCCCGTATGATGCCTACAATCTGGTCAAGGCGATGAAGGAAGCCGTGTCGATTCCGCTGCATCTGCACAGCCATTTCACCTCCGGCATGTCGCCCATGACCCATCTCAAGGCCATCGAGGCCGGCGTCGACATCATCGATACCTGTATGACCCCGTATGCCTACCGGACC
>CBFCWR010000425.1:0-2476 GCA_965601575.1 uncultured Desulfofustis sp.
ACAGCGATCAGGGAAGGGAATTCCTGAACTTGCTGGAACCGCTGCTGCTCAACATTGCCGCCGGCATGGATGGAAAAAGAGACCTGCGTATCGGCGTCGGCTGCACCGGGGGACGCCATCGTTCGGTGGCGGTGGTGGAATCCCTGGCCCGGAAGTTATCGGCTGGCTCGGATTTTCTGGTTCGAGCCTTTCATCGAGATATCCACAAAGATGGAAGCTGATCGGCCTGATCAGGACTTCTCATCATTTTTCTTTAACAGCGCATGTGCTTCCATCAGCAGCTGCGTGAGTCTGTCCGGAGACAGATCAGCGGGCTTCATGGTTTCAGAAAAATCGAGTTCGGCAGCCCTGGTACCGTCATTTCCCTGTACCCAGGATGAGCCGCGATTGAGCATCCCATAGCGTTCCCTGGCGTAGTTCTCCATGCCCCAGGCCCGATAGAGGTTGGCCAGCCAGAGTACCATCTTGATATTGATGTTGCCGGGGGCACTGTCCCAGCCCGGAAAACTATGCCAGTGGTGGTCCGGGCGCTCATGCCCGGAAACCTCAGTCATGGCAGTTCGCAACCGGGCGTCAACGATTTGAAACATACTCCGGTCGCCGCGTTCAAGAAAAGGCAAGACCTTGAGATGCTCGTCAAAATGGTGTGGTTCCGAGGCGCCGACACTGATGGTGCACACCCCTTTTTTGTCGAGGCAGTAGAGATCGTTGAACAGCATCGGCGACAGCGGTTCGCAGAGTTCCTGCAGCCTGGGGGAGGGCGAATGCAGGTGACCGCCCTTGTCGGAAGGACTGATGATGAAAATCCCAATGTCATGGGCGTCTGCATAGTCGATTGCCTCGAGATTGGCATCGAAAATGTAGTACCAGTGAATATTGCAGAACTCAAAGCCGCCGTCATCCTGATGGCCAAGGGCCTGTAGAATGACATCGGTGGGCCCGTGGCCCGAGAAGCCGACATGATCCACCAGCCCCTGGTCCTGCAGTTTTCGGGCGGCCGCGAGGCAGCCGTTCTTCCTGCAGCACTGCCAGAGGGAACGATGGTCGTTGAGTCCGTGCAGGGCCAGAAGATCCAGCCGGTCAACGCCGAGCCGGCTCATCGACAACTTGACTTTGGCGACGAATTCCTGCGGATCATCGTTGGGTGCGGCTTTGCTCTGCAGAATGAAATCGTTTCTGGGTAAGTCCGGTAAAATCCGGCCTAACTGCTGCTCTGATGAACCGTAGCCATGGGCCGTCTCGAAGTGGTTGATGCCATGGGACAGGGCGGTTTCCACGATCTTTTTCAGGTTGTCCTGGGAGCTCTGTGGGATGTCAGCTTCCTGCGCGGTCTGCCAGCTGTGCATGCTGCGCATGCAGCCGAAGCTCAGAACCGGTATATCCAGGTCTGTTTTGCCGAATCGCCTGTAAATCATGAGAGGTTGACCATGCTGCCGGGCAAAAAAAATTAAGGGGCAAACGGTACGAACTGCTTATACTGTTGTGAATCCAGGATCACATGGAGACATGGGTGTTCCTGTCCCCGCGCACTATGGAGATGTATAAGGCAACTAAACGATTTGTCATTGAGAAATATCTATTTGCGAGGTGAAAAGCATGGAAGTGGTGGTTGTTCCCTGTCTGTATGATAACTACACCTACTTGATTATTAACGGAACGCAGGCCGCCGTCGTCGATCCCTCCGAGGCCTGGCCGGTGATGAATATCATCGATGATCGGGGACTCGAGCTTTCGGCGGTGCTCTGCACCCATCATCATCACGACCACATCGGTGGTCTACCCGATCTGCTGGATGAGTATGGCAGCCTGGATGTCTATGGTTTCTTTCAGGATCGAACCAGGATTCCGCTCATAACCAAAGCGCTGCAGGACAATGAAAGCTTCTCCGTGTGCGGTCTCGAAGCCACGGTGATGCACACACCAGGCCATACTTCGACCCATGTCATCTTCCGCATCGAGGATCACCTCTTTGTCGGGGACACCCTGTTCGGTGCCGGCTGCGGCAGACTGTTCGAGGGAACAGCCGAGCAGATGGTTCATTCCCTCGACCGAATCATCGCCTGTGGCAGCCAGTGCAGTATCTATTTCGGTCACGAGTACACCGAATTGAATCTTCGCTTTGCCGCCCAGGTTGATCCCACCAACCCGGCCATCGCTAAGCGGGTCGCACGAGTTGCAGAGATTCGCCGGGAGGACCGGCCTTCCGCACCTTCGACCCTGAAGGAAGAACTTGAAACCAATCCTTTCCTGCGTATCGAAGAAAGTGCAATCATCGACCAGTTGGAGAGGGAACAGCACCTGGAGTCATCTGGCAGGGTGGCTGTTTTTGCCGCCTTGAGGGAGCAGAGGAATAACTTTTCCTGAATGCAAAAATCCTTTGGCCGCATTCTGGATAAAACTATTCACTTCGTCACCACCCGAACCGATTTACAATCGTGTTGACCTGGACGGACAAATGGACTAGAAGTCGTGCTCA
>CBFCWR010000426.1:0-2452 GCA_965601575.1 uncultured Desulfofustis sp.
CCAGATTCTGGTAAAAAAGCCGCCGCTGAAATCGCGACTCACCGCGGTACCAACGTAGGAGGGGCCGTCCTTGGGGTCTTTCTTGGCCTTTTCTATGAGTTCCCGATATTCGGCGGTGTCGAGATAACGGGTTTTTTCATCGAGGTCTTCGTTGTCATCCCTGGTGGTTTGCTGATCGAGGTCTGAACGGTCAAAGAGCAAGGTATGTTTGCCGATCAGAATGACGTCATTGTTTCTGAGACCATGCGCGGAGACCAGCTTTTCGTTGACAAAGGTGCCGTTGGTGCTCTGTAGATCTTTGATGATAAAACTGGCTGATACCGACTCAATTCTCGCATGATTAGCGGAGACAGCCAGGTTGTCGATAACGATGTCGTTGGACTCATTTCTGCCGATGGTGATGGTTTGGCCTATACCGATCTGAAATCTGCCGAGCACCGTATCTTTGTATTTGAGCGTAATTACCGGCATGTGTACTCCCTGTCGAAGCTGATCTTGAAAATCTCCTGTCAGGATTCACTTTAAAAAACGCTTGTATCAGCCTAACATATTTGCGATTGTCATTAAAGAAAAGATGTCTAACTTCTTAGATCTAATGCCAATAGCCCTTGGTTTGAAGGTACACGTCCGGGACCGCGTCGATGGCCGGGTCGTTTCCCTTTCTTGGTACTGATTGACGAAAATATTAATTATTACGAAGAGTAAGCATGACTGAACATAAAAATGTGCTGGGTTCCCCGCTGCAGGTGTGCAGTATGGACCCACTCACCGGCTTTACCCGGGAAGGCAATTGCAAGGTAACCCCTGAGGATGTGGGAGTTCATGCCGTCTGCGTAGAGGTCTCAGAGGAATTTCTGGAATTTTCTAAGAGTGTCGGCAATGACCTGAGTACGCCAATGCCGCTTTACGGTTTTGAGGGGTTGAAGCCTGGCGATCGCTGGTGTCTGTGCGCCTCGCGCTGGCGCCAGGCACTGGAGCATAATATCGCACCGCCTGTGGACTTGATGGCGACCCATGAATCTGCCCTGGAGTACGCCTCGCTGGTGGATCTGCTGCGGCACTCGATGGGCACCAAAACTTGAATCCGCCGTTAACCCTGGTTTGGAATCAAGGGGCATCATGGCTGCGCCCCAGTCGACCCGTGCAGACCAGGTGAGCAGCTAATCTAATTCGCCATGGAAAGATTCATTGTCATCCTCTTTTCTGTGCTCCTGGGAGTCGGCTTCTTTATCTGGTTTTCCCGGGCGATCAATAGGCAGCCACTGCGGGACTTCATCGACAACAACCACTGGCTGCTGCATCCCAACGCCATTTGCTACTGGCGCACTGCCATGGCTCTGGTTGGCCTGGTGCTCTACTTTTTCATTGGCTATGAAAATATCGGCATCGTCATTTTCACTTTTGCCGCCATACTCGACGGCGTGGACGGTATTGTCGCCAGAAAATGCAAGCTGGGTTCAAAATTTGGTGAATGGCTGGATCCGTTCTGTGATAAACTGACGTATCTACCGCCGCTGATCGGGTTTGCCTATCGGGGCATCATATCGGTTAATCTGATCTGGGTGCTGGTGGTGATCGAGCTATTCGGCCAGTTTTTTGCCAGAAGGATTCTGGATTTTCTGAAAACCTCAGGCGCGGCGAACAACTTCGGTAAAATCAAGGCAATTATCTGTTTCGGCTTGGTCATATTCTGTGCGCTTCTCGACGCGATCCCTGATATCCCTGACATCTACAACATCAGCGATGAAGTACTTGCGGCCTGCATCATCCTGGCGACCGCCTCCATCGTCTTCAAGTTCATCCCCAACTATGTCTATGCAGACATTCTTTCCACCCTCAATTTCTGTTGCGGGATCGTCAGTCTGGTGTTGACCCACCACTATTATTTCGCCTATGCAATCTGCGTGATCATCATGGGGCAGCTGTTCGACCTGTTTGACGGCAGAATGGCGGAGAAGCATGGCGGCACCAAATTCGGCCCATACATGGACGATGTTGCCGACTTTGTCAGTTTCGGACTGGCTCCGGCCTATGTGATCATTAAATCGGGCGGCTCAGCGGCCTGGTTGTTTGGGCTGGTCTATGTTGCCGGAGTCGGGTTCAGGCTCATTCGCTTTGTCGCCGTTGACAAGAAACGCACCGATCTGCCTGATGGTATATTCAACGGCCTTCCCAGTCCGGCTGGCGCGCTCATCGTGCTCGGCGGCGCCCTGGCAGTGGATTCTTCTGCGCTGTTATGGCTGATCGTTGTCGTATCGGTGGGATTGATGGTGAGTCATCTGCGATTCGCTCATTTTGGACGAATAATTATCAGCACAATACCGCGACCGCTGTTCTTTCTCATGTGCTCGTGCATGGTCGTTACCATATCGTTCGTACTCAGGACGCAGAACGCGCAGATGTTCGGCTACCTCATTCTGGCGTCGGTCACCCTTTACATGATAATCGGCCG